>JAYVBB010000323.1:0-17373 GCA_043750715.1 Pseudomonadota bacterium
GGCGAGGTTGCGGTCGGCCGGGCGCTCCTTCTTCGAAGAAGGGCGGGTACGGGACAGGCTCCGAAGGCGCCTTCGTTAAAGAAGGAGTTGTCTGGAAAGCGACGTTCACCGTGAACGTTGTGATTTGGGACAAGTGTCGGCAGGGCCACTTTGATCGTCGATCAAATTAAACTCACCCAAACAAGTTATCTGGGATTCAACGTTCATCGTGAACGTTGTGATTAGGGACAAGCGTCGTTGTCCAGCTAAGTCATTGTTCCAGCGTTGGGACTTTTGAAATTCCTGGACTTGTCTCGCTAACTTCACGGTTCCACTGCAACTGCTTGGCTCGCCGGGACAAGAGCAACCTCGCGTGCCGACGCGCAGCGTTGGCTGGCGACTTGCTGTTCCGCCCGGGTGCAACGTGGCAGCGACTCCCCGAATACGGAATTGCTGCGCGAATGATCGAGATCGCCGTCTGGAGCCGCCCGCAGGGACGCGGCTCCGGATGGCAGTCGAGATCGCCGGTGGTGAGCCAAACTCACAACCCGGCACGGCGCAGCCGCGCCGTTACTATCGCGCCGAAGGCGCACCCCCCTAGAGAATTTCGTCTTTGGCGCAGCGCGCCAAACGTAAATTCGCGACCCAGCCGAAGCGCTGGGTCGGCCAGATCCGGCTCAGGCCGAAGTCCCGCGCGTAGCGGTTGCTCGGATCGTTGTCCTCGAAGTTTCGCGCGCTGGAATAGACGTAGGCGGTCTGATGCGCGAAAATGCGGTCGGTCCGGGTCGGACTCTCGTCACCCACCGTCGCCATGAAAATGTCGTTGGTCGGTGTCGACGTGTAGCACTTGCTGTCGATCTGGCAAAATCCGGCCGAAGTATCCTTAAGCGAGAGCTTCTTCAGGAACGAGGCGAACCGCACGGCGCCCTCGTCGCCAGGCAAATACCCGCCGACGATCACCCGTTTCGGGCACAAGTGCTTTTGACTCAGGCGGTCGAGGATCCGCTCCTGGACGAAGCTGTACCAGAGGTAGCTGTTGTCGTTCTGAGGCGGCATTTGGACGTTGAATACGGCGACGGGCTGGTCTTCGTAGTCCACCGTCGCGGCCATGAGGTAGCCGCCCGTTCCCATGATCCAGACTTCGCGGTCGCCGCCCGTCGAATCGATGAACCTGTAGGGCACCCCGACGCCGAGGGCCATGTACTGCACTTCCTGCGTGTCGGGATACTCCTCGACCTGGCGCTCGCGCCATTCATAGTCGGCGAGCGAACCGGCCGAGAGGATGCCGCGGTCGGACTCCGCCGTGCTGCCGACCTTCGAGACGACTTCCTGAAGAATGAGCAGGTCGGGCTTCGAGTTCTTCAGCTCGGCGTCGATCATCTCGAGGCGGTCGCGGCGGAAGATCCAGTCGCCCTTCCAGGAGCGTTTCGTCAGGCGGGTATTGGCCCGCTGATTGAAGAAGCTGACCGACTGGATCGTAATCGGCCGCTGGTCGAAGCCAGCCGCACGGCCGAACATTTCGGCGATGCAGCCTTGGCAGAGGAACAGGGAGATTAGAACCAGAGTTAAACGCATCAACAGCCAATATAGCGCGAAATGACGAGGCGCTGGATCTCACTCGTGCCTTCGCCGATGCGAAGCAGCGCGGCGTCCCGGTAGAAGCGCTCGATCGGGTACTCTTTCATCAAGCCGTAGCCGCCGAAGGTCTGCTGGCCTTCCCGGGCGCAGTACTCCGCGACTTCTGAGCAGTATAGCTTGGCCATCGCCGCCACCTTTTGGAACGGCTTGTCGTTTTGCTTCAGCCAGCAGGCTTTGTAGAGAACGCCTTCTGCGGCTTCGATGCGCGTCGCCATTTCGGCCAGCTTGAAGCCCACTGCCTGGTGCTTGCCTATCGTCTTGCCAAAGGTCGAGCGCTCGTTGGCGTAACGGAGCGTCATCTCGAAGGCACCTTTCGCGAGGCCCAATCCCATGGCGCCGATCGAGAGACGGCCGTTGTCGAGCGTCTCCATCATGATCTTGAAGCCCTGGCCGCGTTCGCCGAGCAGGTTTTCCTCCGGGACCCGAACGTCGTCGAAGTAGAGCTCGCCCGTGTTGGACGCGCGCCACATCATCTTGCCGTGCATCGCCTTCGCGGTCAGGCCTTTGGTTCCGGCCGGAACGATGAAGCAGGACAGCTCGGTCTTGCCTCCGTCCCTTCTTCCGGTAACCGCTTGGACGGTGATGCCCTTGGTCAACTTGCTCGCGCTGTTGGTGATCCAGATCTTGGAGCCGTTGATCACCCACTCTTTGGTCTTGGCGTCGTAGACGGCGTTGGTCTTGCTCGCCTGGGCGTCGCTGCCTGCTTCCGCCTCCGTCAGGCCGAAGGCCCAAAGGCCCTGGCCGGTGCAGAGGTCCGGCAGGTATTTTTTCTTCTGGGCTTCCGAACCGTAATAGTACAGCGGGGCGGCGCCGAGGCTGTTGTGCGCCGCGATCGTTGCGGCTTGCGAGCCGTCGACGCGCGCCAACTCTTCCACTGCGACGATGTAGGACAGGTAGTCCATGCCTTGGCCGCCGTACTTCGGGTCGACGACGGTGCCGAAGAGCCCGAGCTCGCCCATGCCCTTGGTCAGTTCGTACGAGAACTCTTCTTTCTCGTCGAGCTCGCGCGCCCGCGGCGCGATCTGCGCTTCGGCGAACTTGCGCACCGACTGGCGCATCATCGTCAGCTCTTCGCCATCTTCGTATTCGTATGCCATGACTGATGAACCTCTCTGTTATTCCGGGTCCAAAGGCAGATCGCGGATCCGGCCCTCGCGCCCCGTGGCGCCGTGCAGGATCCCCAAGTAAGATTTGTAACGCCAACGCGAGATCTCGCCGGCTTCGACCGCGTCGCGGACGACGCACCCGGGCTCGTCCAGGTGGCTGCATTCGCGGAATTTACACTTCCCGAGCAGCGGCCGGAATTCGACGAAGCAGTGCGACAGCTCGATCGGCCCTTTCTCTTCGAAGGTAAAGCTCCGGATGCCGGGCGTGTCGATGCAGAAGCCGCCGCCTTTGCCGAGCTTGATGAAGCTTGCGTACGAAGTCGTGTGGCGGCCCTTGTAGAAAATGTCCTCGTCGGGCTCGACCGCCTGGATGATCTCGGGCTTGTAGAGATTCACGATCGACGACTTGCCGACCCCGGAGTGACCGGAAAGCAGCGTGACTTTGCCGGTGAGCCTCCCCAGGATTTCCTGGAACAGCGGGTTCTTCGCCGCGCCTTTTTTGTTCGCCTGGACGGAATACACCGGGTAGCCGAGCTTCCGGTAGATCTCGACCATCGCGGCGCTCTCGACCTTGAGCTCCTCGTTGCCTGGCTCGTCGAGCAAGTCGTCCTTGTTCAGGACGATGATCGACTCGATGTTTTCGCTTTCCGCCAGCACCAGGTAGCGGTCGATGAGACCCCACTTGATGGTCGGGTTGAGATAGCTCGCCACGATCATCAGCTGGTCCATGTTGGCGGCCAGCACGTGCTCGAGTCCGGCGTTGTGCGGGTCGAGGCGGGCGATCTTGGCGTGACGCGGCGCCAGGTTCTGGATCACGCACTTGGGCAGGTCGGTCTTCTTCTCGATGACCTGGTCCCGGTCGGGCGTGCAGAGCACCCGGTCGCCGACGGCGACGAAGTTGCGTTCCGCCTTCACGGCGACGAGGAATTTCCGGGCCACTTCAGCGAGCCAGACGTCCTTGGTGTCGACCTCGCCGATCTCCGGCTCTCTCGAGACGAAGGCATAGCGCTTGTGGACTTCGACGACCCGGGCGGCGAACGCGCCGTCCTTACCTCCGACCTCCCACTTCTTTTCCTTGAGCTCGAAGTTTTCCTGGAGATTGCCGGCATGGGTCTTCTTGACCGAACGCTTGCGGATCTTCTGGACTTTCGCGAAGCGCTCGTTGGCTTCCTCGTCGTCGCCGTTGTCTCGCCAGCGCGCCATCAGATTTCGCTTCCTATCGAGATCCGCTGGATGCTCTGGCGGATGTCGCCGCTGAGCAGGTTGACCGAGGTATGGGCCAGCTCGGCGATCTTGGAGTCGACCGCCATTTTGCCGTCCGGCTCCTCGGCCACGAAGCCGTGCTCGACGAGGAGATTGATGTAGTTCTTGAACAGGTTCTTGTCGAAGAACTCGGGCTCGTTGACGCCGTTCAGGATCGAGATACGCTGGGCCATGAGCTGGCACTGGGTTTCGAATTCCTTCCGGTTGATGTGGCTGCCGGCGCCGTGGCGCGCGAGCAGGGCGGTCGAGATCGCGTACCGCTCCAGCGTGTGCCCCAGGGCGCGGCTCAGAATCATCAGACTCGTCAGGTCGCGGCTGGTGACTTCCGGCCGGCGGATGACGCCGCCGTCGATGCGGAACAGCAGCCCCTGCCGGATGAGTGCTTCGATCACGCCTGCTATGACCTTCGGGCCGTCTTCGTTCGGCCAGCGCAGGAAGAACTCGGACTTGAGGAAGGGGTAGAGACGCGCGGCACCCTGGATCAGGTCGGTCTCGCGCATCTTGTCGTTGTGCTGGAAGAAGCTTGCGATGAGGGAAGGCACGGCGACCAGATGCAGGACGTTGTTCCGGTAATACGTCAGCAACACGCCTTCGCGCTCGTCCATGAAAATGACGTCGCCGCCCGGGTGCTGGAAGCGCTGGATCGTCGAGACGCTCATCGCCGCCTTCAGGTGATCGCGCGACGTACCGTCCGGCAGCACGACGTCTCTGCTGTAGGGCGCTTCCTTCATCGCGGCAACGAGTTTGTCCATCAGGTATAGGAGGTCTTCCTCCGCCATCGCCTTTTGCGGCGACGACAGGATTACCAGCGAGAACAACGCCAACGGACTGACGACCGCGGCGCTGTTCACGCGCGTCAACGTCTCGGTCGCGAGCGCGGAGACGACCGGCGAAAGCCATTTCGGCCGATGCTCGGGATCGAATTCTTCCTGGCGCCAGTTCGGATGCGCGGCGTCGAGGAATTCTTTGAGATAAATCGGCTCGCCGAAGCCCATATACGCTTTGCCGTAGTTGGTCTTGAGTACGCGGCGCGCCTTGAACAGCTGGCCTACCGACTCTTTGCGTTTGGTCGAGCCGCGGAGCTCGGTCTGGTACGTGCGCAGCTCCATCACTTTGTCGTAGCCGAGGTAGACGGGAACGAAGACGATCGGCTTGTCGGAGTTGCGGACGTAGCTCTGCACGGTCATCGCGAGCATGCCGGTCTTCGGAGCGAGCAGGCGCCCCGTGCGGCTCCTCCCGCCCTCGAGGTAGAACTTGACCGGGTGACCCTTGGTCAAAAGATAGTGCACGTATTCGTTGAACGACACCGTGTAGAGGCGATTGCCTCCGAACGAGCGGCGGCCGTAAAACGCCCCGCAACGGCGGAGGATCGGGCCGACCGGCCAGAAGTTGAGGTTGATCCCCGCGAAGGTGTGCGGCGGGACGAACCCCTCGTAATAGAGCGTGTAGGCGAGGAGCAGGTAGTCCATGTGGCTGCGGTGCGCAGGCAGGTACACGACTTCATGGGTCTGCTCGATCTCTCGCAGGCGGTTCGAGTTCTTGATCACGACGCCGCTGAAGATCCGGTTCCATACCCAGGTCAGGAAGAGGTCCGCGAGACGGACGACTGAATAGTTCTGCTCCGCCGCGATCTCCATCAGGTAGCGGCGAGCCCTCAGCGTCGCGCGGTCGAGCGGGATCTTCTTCTTCCTGGCCTCGTCGGCGATCGCTTCCCTAAGCGGACCCGTGCGCAGCAGCTGCTGGACGACGGAAGCCCTGGTCGGGAGGCTCGGCCCGAGCGCCGCGGTCCGCTGACGCCGATAGTGGACGCGGAGTACGCGACGGAGCTTCTTCGACGTCTCGTCGACGGTCGCGCCTTCGTCGACCAGGCTCCGCAGCGAGATCGGTTTCCCGAACTGCACGAAGTTGGAGCGACCCTGCGCCAGCACGATGAAGAACTTCTGCAGGATCCCCGCATGCTCGTCGTCGAAGAAGAGCAGCTTCATGATCGAGCGCTCTTCTTTGCCTGGGTTTCTGCCCCAAAAGACCGAGACGGGGACGATCTGGACTTCCATCGTCTTGTCGGTGGACGCCTGGGCTATGAGCTTGGTCAGGGGCGAGGGCGCTTCCTTTGAGGTCGACCGCTCCATTTGCAGGAGACCCATTTTCTGGAGATAGACGTACGACCCGACGGCTTCCTTCGCGTTCTTCAGCGCCTTCGGCTGGTAGTGCGGGAGCGGCAGCTTGTTCTGGCGCGCGACCTCGTCGAGCACCAGGACGTCCGACACCGAGCGCGAGGCGAGAATGTAGCAGACGGGTGTTTTCGGAATCAGCTGCAGTTCGGCGGCGGGAGCTGCGGGCACGACCTTGCTCTTGACCCAGAAGAAGAGAATCTTCCTCAGCCACCAAAAGACCGTCATGTTGTTGCGCGGCAGATTCGCCAAAACGTCAGTCCAGCTCCAGGTTGTCAATCAGGCGCGTCATACCGACGCGGGCCGCGGTGAGCATCACCGCGGGCTGATCGATCTTGCCTTCGAATGGTTTCAAATCGTGCTGCCGCCGCAGCTCCACGTACTCGACTTCGATGCCGGGAACCTCGGCGACGACTTTATTGAACGCGTCGAGCGCGGCCTGGACGTCCTTCTTCGCGTTGGCGGCTTCCTTGCCCGCGGTCAGCCCCTGATGAAGCCGCGCCGCGAGCTTTCTCTCGACGTCGGAGAGGTAGCGGTTGCGGCTGCTCATCGCCAGACCGTCGGCTTCCCGCACGGTTTCGACTCCCATGACCTGAAGCGGCAAGTGGAGGTCGACGGCCATGCGCTCGATCAGGCGCCACTGCTGATAATCCTTCTTTCCGAACAGCGCCAGGTGCGGGCGCGTCAGACTGAAGAGCTTCAGGACGACCGTCAAAACGCCTTCGAAATGGTTCTTCCGCGACAAGCCGTCGAGGGTCTGGGCCATCTCTTTGTTGTGGACGTAAGTCTGATAGCCGTCGGGATACATCGTCTGCGCGTTCGGCAGGAACACCGCCTCGACGTTCTGCGTCGCGAGCAGTTCCAGGTCGGCCTTCAGCGTGCGCGGGTACTTCGAGAAGTCTTCCGTCGGCCCGAACTGCGCCGGGTTGACGAAGATCGAGACGAGGACCTTGTCGGCGAGGCCGCGCGCCTGCCGGACGAGAGTCAGATGCCCCTCATGCAACGCGCCCATCGTCGGCACGAACGCGACACGCGCACCGTCACGGTCCCAAGCGTCGCGGACCGCCTTGAGCTCGGCGAGGGTAATTAGGGTCTGCGGCTCCATGCCCCGTATCAATACCTTATAACGCCGGGGTCGGGTAAGCCCCAAACGTGTCGTGGCGGGGCGCAGTTAGCGCCCCGCCGAACTCGTAATGGCTGGGTGAACGAGTCAGGAGATCTTGAAACCGCCCTCCTGGCGATCCGGCCCTAATGGGCCCGCACTCTCCGTCCATCTCCGTAAGGACTCAGATCCCTCTTCAGGATCCTCAAGTCCGTCCCGTCGAACCCCTAGCCCGGTCCCCAAAGGACCTGCAGAGATTTCTTCGGAGCCTTGGGAGCGAACTTTAGACGCGGCCCCGCGGAGGCGACTCCGGACCTGCTCCAGGCGACCGAGTCGACTGGGAAAATCAGCGGTTTTTGCCGTCTTCGGGCGCGGCGGCCTGGAAGCTCAGACGGCGGACCCGGCCCTTGGTTCCGAGCGAGCCGAGCTGCTTGCCGTTGAACGAGATCTTCAACGCCGCGGCGTCGTAGATCAGGAGGTCGGCCTTGTCGTTGAACGAGAACCGGTAGGTGTCCGGCGTCAGCTCTTTGGTCACGGGCTGTCCCTTGTCGACGTCGAGGCGGACGCGCACCGGCTCAGTCACGGTGAGTTCGAGGACCTGCTCGTTCGCCGCCGTCGTCGCGCCGGCGGGATGTTCCGGGACGGGAGCCGTCACGGCCTCGGGCTTTTCTGGGGGCGCTTCGGGCGTCGCCTCCTCGGCTTTCGCGACCTCTGGCTGCATGGCGACGGGCTCGGTCGCGGCAACGGGTTGCTCGACGACGGGTTTCGCGGGCGTCAAATCCAGTTCTTTCGCGGGGCCCTTCGCAGGCTCCGGAGTCGCTACCGAAGCAGCGCCGAGGTGCAGGTATCTGCCCAGGTCCGGCAGGTGCGGACTACCGTGCCTGATGACGAAGATGCCGGCGGCGACGGCGGCGAGCGGTACGGCGACTTTGAAGATGACGCCGCGGCGAACTAGGCTTTGCAGCGTGGAAATCGCTTTCGCGACCGCTTCGGCGTGACGCCGCGGCGGCTTGCTCTTGATTTCGACCTTGAGCACGGACGTCGGCGCCGCTTCGTTCCAGCAGGCGTTGAATTCGTTTAGATGGTCGTCGCCTTCGATCTTGATGTTCTTCGTGATGCAGCGCACGAAGCCCCGGCCGAACACGGCTCCGGGCAGGCGATCCAAAGCGCCCTCTTCGAGCGCCTCGATGTAATTCTGGTTGATCCGCGTCAGCTGCGAAAGCGCCTCGGCGGTGAGGCCTTTTGCTTCCCGCGCAGCCTTCAGCCGGGCGCCGAAAATACGGCGGCGCGACGCCAGATCCTGGGGGGAGCTTGGCCATTGGTGCGGATTTTTGGCTTGTTCATCCATGAAGGAGCCTCGGATCTGCAGGGCGGCAGCGGATTCTGCTACAATGGAGGGAAGATCTTCACTCCCGCCCGAGGCCACCTCATGTCAGGCAACCCCTGGTCAGCTAAAAAGCTGTTTGTAATCTTAAGTTTAGCTCTTGCCCTCCCGCACTGTCAAACGACCGACCCGGCAAAGACCGAAGCCGCCAAAGGCGAGACTTTGGTCGAAAAGCAAAAAATGCTCGTCCGCACCACGCTGGACGAGGGGAAACCGGAGCAGGCCCTCGCCACTCTAAGGCCGATGCTGCGCGAGTTTCCGGACGATCCGGGGCTGCAGAATCTCATGGGCCTGACCCAGCTCGCCCTCCACAACTCGCCGCGCGCGATCAGGCATTTTCAAGCTGCCTATAAAACGGACCATGCCGTCGCCACCGGTCTCAACCTGAGCTCGGCCTACATCGAGACCGGCGACTACGACAAAGCCGTGAAGCTGCTGTCGGCTCTAGCTAAGCAAGCCGAGCGCGACGACTATCAATACAAAGAACGCATCTTCCACAACACCGGCCTGACCTACGCCAAGCAAAAGCGCGCGGCACTCGCCGAGAAGTGGTACCAGCAGGCGATCGAGGAAAACCCGACGTTCTTCCCGTCGCATCTCGAGCTCGCCCGGCTGTACGAATCGACCAAGCGTCCGGCGATGGCGATGAAGGCATACCGCCGCTCGATGGACTACTGCCTGGTCTGCTTCGAGCCGGTGCAGGCCCTGACGACGCTCTACGTGAAAAACAACCGTTACGCCGATGCGCGCCGCATCCTGGTTTCCTTCGGCCGTCAGGAAGGCGCTTCGCCCGACGACGTGAAGAAGGCCAGCCGCATGCTGAAAATGGTCACGGCCGGCGTCCCGAACGGTCAGCGCAAGGGATGAGAATTTAAGCCCTAACTCGCCTTCCCAAAGCCCTCCGGGCGGGATAACGTTCGAGAAACATTGAGGGCGTCATCCGTGTTGAATCGCAAAATCGCCGCCACGGCGTTGGCCATTTTCGTCGCAGGTTCTGCCAGCGCGGCCAACAACAATAAAGATCCGAACAACAATCTGCCGCAGATCGACACGCGCTATCAGCCGCTCGAGACGTTCGCCCGGGGCATGTACTACCTCGAAACGATGTACGTCGACGAAGGCAAGGTGAAGCCGGACGAGATGATCACCAACGCTTTGAAGGGGATCATCGAGAAGCTGGATCCGCACACGGTGCTGATGCCGAAAAAGGCCTTCGAGCAGCTCACCATCGACACGCAGGGCAAGTTCGGCGGCGTCGGCATCATCGTCTCGACGGAAAAAGACAAGGACAACACCGATCGTCTGATCGTCGTGTCGCCGATCGAGGACACGCCGGCCTACGTCGCGGGTGTCAAATCGGGCGACGAGATCATCGCGATCGACGGCAAGGTTCTGAAATCGATCAAGAACGCCGACGCCGTCGACTTCATGCGCGGCGAGCCCGGCTCGACGCTGAAGCTGCAGGTCAAGCGCGAAGGCGTCAAGGACCTGATCGACTTCGAGCTGACGCGCGAAATCATCAAAGTGAAATCGGTGAGGGGTGAATCGCTCGCCTCCGGCATCCAATACGCGCGCATCGCGAGCTTCCAGGAAAACACGGGCGAAGAGCTCGGCGATCTGCTGAAGAACAAGAAAAGCGATCTCCGCGGCATGATTCTAGACCTCCGCGACAACCCGGGCGGCCTCCTCGACCAAGCCGTCCGAGTCTGCGACCTGTTCATCGAGTCCGGCCTGATCGTCTCGACGGTCGGCCGCGATCATTCGCGCGTCGAGCGCGAGTTCGCGTCCAAGCGCGGTACCTACACCGGCTTCCCGATCGTCGTCCTGGTGAACGGCGGCTCCGCGTCCGCGTCCGAGATCGTCGCCGGCGCGCTGCAGGACCACGAGCGCGCCCTGATCATGGGCACGACCACCTTCGGCAAAGGCTCGGTGCAAACGCTCGTGACGCTGCCTGACGGGTCCGGCCTGAAGCTCACCGTCGCGCGCTACTACACCCCGAAAGACCGTTCGATCCAGGCCAAAGGCATCACGCCGGACATCGTCGTCGCCGCCAAGGGCCGCACCCGCCGTCCGGCGAACGGCAAAGACCGCGATCCGAACCGCGAAGACGAAGAGCAGAGAAAAGAGTCGGACCTCGAAGGCCACATAACCAGCAACGACCTGAGCGACCTCGCGAAAGAGTCGGACGTGATGCAGAACGTCAAGAAATGGCCCGAGCCGATGCGCGACGACAACCAGCTGATCACGGCGTACACGTACCTGAAATCCTGGTCGAAGTTCCAGCGCGGCGTCACTCCGGCGGCCAACGACGACAAGCTGCCGCCCAAAGTTCTGGACGACGGCAAGGGCCAGAAAGCGCCGGAAGACGATTCCGGCGGCGGATGAGCTGCTACCGCGACATCGGCACGGTCCAGAAGCCGTATCAGTACATCGGTCACGAAGACAACGCCTACCGGAAAGACTTCGACGCCGCCGGTGTACGCCTGTGCCTGGCGTTTCCCGACGCCTACGAGATCGGCATGTCGAACGTCGGCATGCAGATCCTCTACCACGTCGTGAACGAGCAGCCGGACTTCATGGCCGACCGAGTCTATGCCCCGCTCGCCGACATGGGCGCGATGCTGCGGAGGACTGGCCAAACGCTGAAAAGCCGCGAAGCCGAACGCGACCTGCGGGACTTCGACGTCGTGGGTTTCACGCTGCAGTACGAGCTCTGCTACACGAACGTGCTTTATATGCTGGACCTGGGGGGCGTGCCGCGGCGCGCGGCAGCGCGTGGCGAGGACGATCCGCTGATCATGGCAGGCGGGCCCTGCGTCTTCAATCCCGAGCCGGTCGCGGCCTTCTTCGACTTTTTCGTCATCGGCGAAGGCGAGGACGTGCTCGTCGAGGTGATGGACAACCTTGCCGCGTCGAAAAAACGGAATCTCCCGCGTGCCGAGACGTTGCTCTCTCTGAGCCGCCTGCGCGGCGTCTACGTTCCGACGCAATACACTCCGGTCTACCGCGACGACGGTCGCTTCGTGAAGTTGGCACGCGAGGCCCACGCCCCGAAATGGGTCGAGCGCCGGATCGTCAAAGACCTGGACAAGGTTCCTTATCCGACGAAGCCCGTGACGCCGGCGATCACTCCCGTGCACGAGCGCGTCGCGGTCGAGATCCAGCGCGGTTGCACGCGGAGCTGCCGCTTCTGCCAGGCCGGCTACGTCTACCGCCCTCGCCGGGAACGGAATCCGCAGCGGGTACTCGACATCATCGAAAAGAGCGTCGCCTCGACCGGAATCACCGACATCGGCCTGCTGTCGCTGTCTTCGGCCGACTACAGCCACATCCATCCGCTGATGAAAGAAGTCATCAGCCGCTACAAGGACAAGCACCTAAGCGTGTCCTTGCCGTCGACCCGCCTCGAGGCCCTCGACGAAAGCTACCTCGAAGTGCTGAAAGAGGAGCGCCGCTCGGGGTTCACGATTGCCCCCGAAGCGGGCTCGCAGCGCCTCCGCAACGTCATCAACAAGAACTTCACGGAAGAGGAAGTCGTCGAGACGGCGCGGATGCTCTTCCGCAACGGCTGGCAGCACGTGAAGATGTATTTCATGATCGGCCAGCCGACGGAGACCGACCAGGACGTCATCGCGATCGCCGAGCTGGCCAATGCCGTCATCCGTCGCTCGGCCGACATCGGCGGCGCCCGCCGGGTGACCGTCTCCGTGTCGAACTTCGTGCCGAAGCCGCACACGCCCTTCCAGTGGCACGAGCAGATCACGCACGAAGAGATCACGCGGAAGCAAAAGCTGATCAAGGCGCACGTCCAGTACAAGGCCCAGATCAGCTTCCGCAGTCACGCGGCCGACAACTCGATCGCGGAAGGCCTGCTGGCGCGCGGCGACCGCCGCACCGCCGACCTGGTCGAGCGCGCCTACGACAAGGGCGCGATCTTCGACAGCTGGCAGGACCGCTTCGAGCTCGGCCGCTGGCTCGACGCGGCGCGCGAGCTTCAGGAGGAAACCGGACACGATTTCGTCAAGGACGGCCTCCGCGGCCGCGACCTCGAAGAGCGTCTGCCTTGGCACCGGATTTACAGCGGCATTCATCCGAAGTTCTTCAAGAACGAATACGAAAAGGCGATTTACGGCATCGCGACCGAAGACTGCTCGTTCGCCGCCTGCCACGACTGCGGCCTGTGCAACGACAAGACCGACGTCAAACCGTTGATTCACAAAGAGCCGGTGCCGGTCATCGGCCAACCGCGCTCGGTGCCGGTGGAAGCTCCGGTACCGATCGGTCTGGCTGCGGTGTATCGCTTCCAGTACGAAAAGCACGGACCGGCAGTCTACGTCGCAACGCTCGATCTCCAGCAGATCCTGTCGCGCGCCTTCCAGCGGGCCGGCCTCCCCGTCGCCTTCGACGGCGGCATCCGGCCGCGCCCGATGCTTTCGATGGGCGCGGCCTTGCCGCTCGGCGTCAGTTCGCGCTGCGAGCTGTTCGACATCACGCTGAACACTGAGCTTCCAGCCGACGGCGTGCTCGCGCGCGTCAACCGTCGCTTGCCCGAGCATTTGCAGCTGCTGACGGGCACGCGTCTGGAGCCGCGTTCACCCGGCATCTCGAAGCTCGTGCGCGCGATGAGCTACGAAGTCCGGCTCGACGATTTGGTCAATCCGCAAAATTCACGCGAAGAGCTGCTCACGCGCGTGCAAACTCTACGCAGCCAAGACAAGATCCTCGTCTCGCGCGAGCGCAAAGGACGCGACGGCGAGGTGCGTGCGTCCGTCGTCGATTTGAAGCACAGCCTCGAGGCGTTGATGGCGGAAGGCGACCGCGTGCGCTTCACGCTTTACGCGCCGGACGGCCAGGGCTTGAGTCCCCATCTTCTTCTGGACGCCCTCCTGGAAGGGCGTCATGCTGAGCCGAGCCGGCAGATTCCCATACACAAGACCGGCTTTCAGACGGTGCAACATGGCAAATGAAGAAGCCCCGAACTTCATGCGCTCGCTCGCCTTCGGCGAGATCGCGGAAGACTTGATCTTTCCCTTTCCCAAGATGAAGAAAGAGGAAAAGGAAACGCTGAACCAGCTCAGGGACTCGTTCTCGGGCTGGCTCAAGGGCAAGGAAGCCGACTTCCGCAAGTGGGACGAGAAGGGCGAGTTGCCCGCCGCCTTCCTGCAGGAAATGAAAGAGTTCGGCCTCTTTAGTCTGGTCGTCCCCGAGGAATACGGTGGCCTGGGCTTTTCCTCGACAGCCTACTCGCGGACGCTGCAGGAGCTGGTGCAGTACGACTCCTCCGTCACGATCACGGCTGGCGCGCACAGCTCGATCGGCATGCGCGGCCTGCTGCTCTTCGGCACCAAGGAACAAAAGGCGAAGTACATGCCGAAGCTCGCCACGGGCGAGCTGATCGCGGCGTTTTGCCTGACGGAATCCGAAGCCGGCTCCGATGCCGCAGCCCTCAAGACGAAGGCGGTGAAAGAAGGCGACAGCTGGACGATCACCGGAGAAAAGATCTGGATCACCAACGGCGGCATCGCCGACTTCTTCACCGTGTTCGCGAAGTCCGAGGGCACGAAGGGCCAGATGACCGCGTTCATCGTGACCCGCGACATGCCTGGCGTGTCGTCGAGCCCCCACGAAGATAAAATGGGCATCCGCGCCAGCTCCACGACGTCCGTCCGCTTCGACGGCGTCAAAGTGAAGCAGGAGCACGTCATCGGCGAGGTCGGCAAGGGCTTCAAGGTCGCAATGGCGATCCTGAACAGCGGCCGCACCGGCCTCGGCGGCGGCTGCGTCGGCATGATGAAGCGCGTCATCGAGCTGTCGGCGAAGCAAGCCAAAGAGAGAAAGCAGTTCGGCCGCCCGATCGCGGAGTTCGGCCTGGTCAAGCAAAAGCTAGGCCACATGGTCGTCGAATGCTACGCGTCGGAAGCCGTCGTCGCGATGGTCGCCGGCATCATCGACGCCAAGCACGAGGACTACGCCGTGGAAGCGGCGATCAGTAAAGTCTTCGCCTCCGAGTGCCTTTGGCGCTCGGCCGACGAAGCGCTGCAGATCGCGGCCGGCATGGGCTTCATGAAGGAGCCGCCGTACGAGCGGATCCTGCGCGACGCGCGGATCAACCGCATCTTCGAAGGCACCAACGAAATTCTCCGCCTTTTCATCGCGCTCACGGCGATGAACGACGTAGGCCACGACCTGAAAGAGCTCGCGAAGACCGTCGGCAACGTCATCGAAGACCCGATCAAGGGCTTCGGCGTCCTTTCCGACTACGCTCGCCGCCGCATCAGTCACGCGACGGGATACGGCAAAGCGACGATGACCAAAGGTCATCCCGACCTGAAGGAATACGCGGAAGTCTTCGAGCAGCTGACGCTGCAGCTCGCCGCGGCCGTCGACCGGATCCTCCGGAAGCACGGCAAGGCGATCATCGAGAAGCAATTCGCGACGCGCCGTCTGGCCGACATCATGATCGACCTCTTCGCGCTCGCCTGCGTCATCAGCCGGGTGAGCACCTCGATCACGGAAAAGGGCAAGGAAAAGGCCGGCAAGGAAATGGAGATCCTCCAGGTTTTCTGCGGCCAGGTCTCCCGACGCGTGCGCTCCAACTTCGGCAAGATCGACGACAACGACGACGAGCTCATCAAATCGCTCGCCGATCATGCGCTCGCCGAAGAGCGCTTCATCTGGGACAACCTGTAGTTGGCATGGGTGTTGCTGCTTTCTTCCTGAAGGAGGGAACTGTATGCGCCTCGTTGCTCTCATGTTTGCGACTCTCACGGGCGGCTGCGTCTCGGCGTCCGAGCGAGGCAACTTCGTGCCGACCGCTTCGGCGCCGGAGGTCATGAGCCCGGGCGCCATGACGACCGAGGCGGCCCCGCCGAACGCTCCCGTCATCCAGCAGGAGCGCTGCCCTCCCGGCGACGACGCCGTTTCCGGTCACCCGGGCCAAGCGCAAGCCGAAGCCGGAGTCCTAGCCACGGTACCCGACTCGCTCGGAGCGCCACAAGACACTCGCTGGTACACGCGCTCGGGCTGCGCGCCCGCGCACTGACTACCCTACTTATAGGAAGGAACAGGCAAAAGCTTCAGCCGGGTACTGAAAAGCACCTTTTTGGTGGAAAAAGACGACGACCAGCCCGTCTGCGCTTTTACCTCTTAAAACAGCGAAACCGTCCGCATTTCTTCGGGGTTCGTGAGCGGCTCGCGCATTTCCATGAGCTCGCGGGCTCCGATCATGTGCTGACCCATGGCTTCAATCTCGGAAAGCCGGGCGGGACTATCCGACGTCCAGACGTAAGTGACGGTTCCGTTGCCGCGCTCGACCTTCATCGTCAGGTTAGGATTGGACAAAAGCGTGCTGAAGTCCCGCCCCATGACGAAACCCAAAGCTTCCTCGTCGCCTAACTGCGGGCCGGGCCCTTTGGTGATCGCCATGGCGAACATCATGACGAAGCTGACGAAACCCATGAGAATGATCGTTGGTACACGCATAAGCACCTCCCTGGTGGCGAGGAGATACAAAGCAGGTTCCGTGCCATCTACCGCGAGTACGAGTCGTAAGAGCGGAAGGCAACGGTGTAGTACTCTTCGACCACCCCGGTCAGGACGGGGCGCTTCCGCGAGCGGCAGAACGTGAGATAGTTCTGGTACGCCCGCTCGTCGTCGAAGCACTTGATGATGTTCTTGCAGTCGGAGCAGACCATCATGGCGTTGAACTTCACGTGCTGGCGGATCGTCGCGGCGCAGCAGGCGCTCAACTCGGCGGTGGTCATAGGATCTCCGCGAACCGCAGAGGGTCCGTCTCCGTAAGGATAGGCCGGGGGTCCGCGCCTGGCAACTCCCGCGCCAGGGCGGCGAGGACTTTCGGCAGGACGTCGGCGACCGCCACGTCCTTCTCGATCACCTTGGACAAGGACGTCACGCCGCGCCCGGCGATGCCGCAAGGGACGATCCGGCGGAACAGGTCGAAGGCGTTGGACACGTTGAGCGCCAAGCCGTGAAGACTGACTCTTTGCTGGATGCGGACGCCGATCGCGCAGATCTTGTCGTTGCCGACCCAAACGCCGGGGTGTTCGGCGTCCCGCGTCGCGACGACGCCGTATTCCGAGAGCACGTCGATGGCCGTCTGCTCGAGGATCTCGACGTAACGGCGCGGCGCCAGGCGAAACGCCTCGATACCGAGAATCGGGTATACGACGAGCTGGCCTGGCACGTGCGCCGTCACTTCGCCTCCGCGGTCGGTATCGACGAGCTCGACCCCTTCCGCGCGCAGCTGCTTTTCACCGAAGAGAAGGAACTTCTTGTCGGCGTGTTTGCGCCGGAGTCGACGAAGGTGGAGGTGAAGTTGTTGAAATAGCCGAGACCAATGGCGCGGAACTTCTGAAAGCTCAACACCAGCGTGGCACCAAAGTAATTCCTTTCATTGATCTTGAACGCCAGCGTCGGGTTCATCTGGGCGATATCCAGGCTGATCCCTAACGGCTTGGCGACGTCCGGGTTACTGGGACTGCTAGCGTAGTTGTACAGGTTTTTCTCATAGCGCGAGCCACCGCCACCGGCGCCGACGAACGAGAAACCAAAAGTGAGATCCGGGCTAAGAATTTTGGAGTAGCCGATGTGGGGAATAATGAATAATTTCAGATTTTCACCGTGCGAGGCAACGCTATCTTGCTCGAACCCCGCTAAGGTGGCTTTGGCGTCAGGCTTGAAGAGCTCGGTACCGAGGATGAACTGGTTACC
>JAYVBB010000324.1:0-5261 GCA_043750715.1 Pseudomonadota bacterium
CCCTCGGCGGCAGTGACCGGCTTGTCTCCGAACGTGAGGCCACCCTGGGTGGCGATCCAGGCGCCGAGGATGATCACGAATTTGACGCCGAAGACCACGCGGATGGTCTTGGGGTCGCGAAGTTTTGCCTGCCAGTTCACGGGAAGCCTCTTACTTTTGGGAATACCGGCGAAGCGCCGTCTCGTCCATTTGCTTCTGGTCCATCCGACCGAGCTCTTTCTTCATCTCGGTCACGTACTTCTCTTCCAGCTTCTCGACCGACTTCAACTCACGCTCGGCGGTCAGCAGATACATGATCTGCTGCCGCTCCTTGCCTTCGACCGTCTGGACGTCTTTGTAGAGCTTGTACCACTGCTGTTTCACGTAATCCAAAGCGCTCTCGAGCGTGTCGAGGTTCTGGCGGGCTTTCGAGACGCGGATGCGGTTGAGCTCCTCGACGCCTTCCATGTAACGCTTCTGGTTTTCCTTCATCTGCTTCACGATCTCGACCTTCTCGCTGCGGATTGCGATCAGGACCGACGCCTCCTCATCAACCTTGGACTTCTTCATCTTGATGATGGGCTGAACGCGTTTGATCTTCCGTTGGCTCTGCATCCGCTGGAGGCTCCGTTAGGTGTTACTTACCCTGAAAAATTTTCTTCATACCTTCCATGGCTTTTTCCATGGTCGACTTCTCGGTGATGCCTTGTTTCAGGAAAGTTTCGATCGCAGGCATGAGCTTGATGGCCGCGTCGAGCGTTGGGTTGGTGCCGTGCTGATAGGAACCGATCTGGATGTAGTCGTAGTTCTCCTGGTAGACGCCCATCAGCATCCGGAGGGTCGACGCCAGCTGCCAGTGGTCCGGATCGACGACGTCGTGCATCACGCGGCTGATCGAAGTCGAGACCTCGATCGCCGGGAAGTGGCTCTTCGCCGCGAGCGACCGCGACAGGTTGACGTGACCGTCGAGAATCGCGCGCACGGCGTCGGGAATCGGATCGTTGAAGTCGTCGCCGTCGACGAGAACGGTGTAGAGGCCACTGATGCTGCCCTTGCCCGCGACCTGCGGACCGCAGCGTTCGAGAAGGCGCGGCAGGAGTGAAAACACGGAAGGCGGATAGCCTTTGGTCGTCGGCGGTTCGCCGATCGCCAGGCCGATCTCACGCTGCGCCATGGCGACACGCGTCAAGCTGTCCATCATCAAGAGAACGCGCTTGCCTTGAGCAGAGAAGGCTTCCGCGACGGCAGTGACGGCCTTGGCGGCGCGAATGCGCATGAGAGGCGACTGGTCGCTCGTCGAGCAGACCACCACCGAACGCTTCAAGCCCTCGGCGCCGAGGTCGCGCTCGATGAATTCGCGGACCTCCCGGCCCCGTTCGCCGATCAGACCGATGACGTTGACGTCGGCCGAGGAACCTCTGGCGATCATGCCCATGAGCACGCTCTTACCGACGCCCGAGCCGGCCATGATGCCGACGCGCTGGCCTTCGCCGAAGGTCAAAAGGGAGTCCATGGCGCGGATGCCGAGGCTCAACTTGTTCTCGACGCGGCCACGCAGCAACGGGTTCGGCGCGTCGCGCTCGACGGGAACGACGATGGGACGGATCGGCTCGGGAACTTCGCCCACCATGACGTTCATCATCGGATCGACGACCCGGCCGAGCAGGTGGTCGCCGACGGTGATACGGTCTTCGGTGCGGCGGCCCGAAACGGCGCAGCCGGGGGAAATGCCGCTGAGATTGCCGTAAGGCAGGAGCAGCGCCTTGTCGTCGCGGAAGCCGACGACTTCGGCCAGCACGTCGGCCTGACCTTTGACGGAAATATTCACGATCGTGCCGAGGCGGCTCGACGGCAGATGTGCTTCGACGACGGTACCGACGACGTCGGTCACCTTGCCGGAGGGATTCCAATTGATGAATCCGAACGACTGGCGCAGGTCGGTACGGTCGAATTGTTTGAGGCGGATGGCGGTCACGAGGCTTTGTCTTCCTTGTCTTTCTCGTTCTGGAACAGAGTGAGATCAGCCTGGGACAGAAGGTCCGAGATCATCTTTTTGATGCTGACATCGACCACGCTCATGTTCGACTCGATCTTGAAGTCGCCGGGCTCGACGTCCAGGTCTTTGACCAGCGCTTCGCGGATGTCCTGGTCGCCGAGTGACGCCAGCTTCTCGAAGAACTCCGGGTGAACGCGGATCTTGAATTTGCCGGGCTCGACCGCTTCGGATATCGCGCGGCGAAGCACCGTCACGAAGGCTTCCGGATGGATGGAAAACTCGCGTTTGATCAGGGACTCGGCCATTGCCTGACAGAGCTCGTAGAAGTTCTGCTGCACGTTGTCCAGGATCTCGTGCTTCAGGTTTCCGAACTCCTGCATGAGCTCCGAAACCTTGCCGAAGATCGCCTGGGCGTTCTGGCGGACCTGCATCTCGCCTTTCTCCTCGCCGACGCCGAAGCCGTCACGGTAACCTTTGGCTTTGGCTTCTTCGACGAGCTCGTCGAGTTTTTTCTGGTCGATCTGCTGCTGCTCGACGCGTTGTTTGTACGACATCGCGGCGTTGTCTTCGACGGCTTCCGCGGCTTGCGAAGCAGGCTTGGTATTCACGGGAATGAACTCCGCCGCCGGGCCTTCCGACGGGGTGACCATGAGGTTTTTGATCGCTTTGCCGACGACGTCCATCGACTCGTACTTCGGGGTTTCGTTGTGCGCCGGCGCTTTCGGCGCGGCAGCCTTCGGCGCTTCTTTCACGGTCTCTTTCGGGGACGCGGCTTTGGCGACGGGGGCCGCGGCTTGGACGACCGCTTCGGGCGCGCCTTGCAGAGTGGCTACGGGGACCGGCGCCGTGGGAGCCTCGGCTACGGCCTTACCGTGCTTGTGCTCCTGAAACCGGACTGCCGCGTCGTACTCGAAATCGAACTCCTCGTCCTCGCCCTCGGAGCGGAGCGCCCGGTCCTTGCGCGAACGCCGGTCCCGCTCCCACTCCTTGGTGAAGTCCATGGGTAGAATGACGGAGCGCTTCTGGTCGGCGGCGATGAGGTCTTCGTTGAATCTTGCGGGCGTGTAGACGGTCTCTCCCAGCTCCTTGTCGGAGTGATACTGGGAATGGACGATGGTGCGCTTGGAGTTGTCCAAGTCGATCACCTGCGCGCCGTTGATCTCCTCGAACGAGAAGTCCATCAAGGAGACGCGCTCCAGAACTTTGGAACCCTTCTTCAGGAACCGCCCGAGGCGGCGAGGGCCTTCGTAGTACGCCATGCTCGCCCCTTGTTACGCGCCGCCCGCGGTGTGATGAGGGTTCAGAAGCAAACGGATGGCCTCGGTCGTGCGCTTCGGCTCGTTTTTCGCGAGATAAAGCACCTGTTCCTGGGGGCTCAGCTTCTCGAAGGGGACGTCTTCCTTGATCTGGACGTTCTGCAGAGTGCCGAGCTCGAGGTCCGGCTTGAAGTCCTCGATCAGCTGCTGCTCCTGCTTTCTCGCCGGATCGTAGGCCAGCCAGCGGAAGTACGGGCGGACGATGAAGGCGAAGAAGAGCAGCAGCGAGAGGGCGATGGCGCCCGAGATCGCGAGAGTCGTGACGTATTCGCGGGCCTCTTTCTTCTCTTCTTTGATGTTTTCCATCTGGACCGGGTCGAGCTGGAACATCATGTTGCGCACCGTGACGATGTCGCCGCGCTTGTCGTCCAGGCCGACGGCCGAACGGACCAGGTCTTCGATCTGCTTCATCTCGTCTTCGTTGCGGCCCTCGAAGGAGGGACGGGTGCCGTCGGTCGGATAGTCCTGCTTGCCGTCAACGAGGACGGCGGCTGTCAGGCGCTGGATCTTGCCGACCGGCAGCGTCTTTTGGCTGACCTTCTTGGCGATCTCGAAGTTGACGATCTCCGAGTCTTTCTTGTTGGAGGTCTGCGCCTGGTTGACGGAGAGCTCTTCCTGCTCGCCCGGCACGTTCGATTTGGAGCCGGGGATGCCGGTAGGATTGAGGCCCGTCCCGTTGAGCGAGAAGCCCTGGGTTTCCCTCGACACGGCGACCACCTTGTCGGGGTCGATGTCGGAGATGGTCTGCGACTCCTGGGTGAAGTCGACCATGGCGTCGACTTTGACTTCGACGCGGTCCGAGCCGACGACGCGGCCGACGATGCCGCGGATGTTTTCTTCGTATTGTTTTTCGACCTGACGCTTGTACGTCATCATCTCTTTGGTCATCTTCGACGCGAAATCTTCGCTTTCGATCTCGGTCAGCATCTTGCCTTCGCCGTCGATGATCGTCACGCTGTTGGGCTTCAGGCCCTCGACGGAACGCGACACGAGGTTGACGATGCCTTTGATCTGTTTCTTGTCGAGCTCGGCGCCGTTCTTGGTCTTGAGGTAGACGGCCGCGGTCGGCTCGAGTTTGTCTTCGAGAAAGAGGCTCTGCTTAGGCGAAACGATGTGCACCTTGGCGTTGACGACGCCTTCGATCATCATGATCGTGCGCTGGAGCTCGCCTTGGATCGCACGCTGCTTGTTGATCTTCTGTTCGAACTCGGTCCGGGTGAATTCCTGCGTATCGAACTTCTCCCAGCCGACGACGCCGTGCGCCGGCAGTCCTTCCTGGGCCAGCTTCATACGCAGGCCGAGGACCGATTTCGACGGTACTTTCACGCCTTTGGCGTCGACGACGAAGTCGTTGACGTTGGTGCGTTTGAAGAACGACGTGATGGCCTGCATGTCTTCCGGCGGCAGGTCGACGAAGACGTATTCATAGGGGTCGGTATCGCGAAAGGCAAACAGCGAGGCGACGCCCGCGAAGAAGACTCCGATGGTTGCAATCAGGATCGCCTTCTTGGCGTTGCTGAGTTTGCCCCAGAAGTCCTTGAACTTGCCGTTCAGATTGTTGAAAAATTCTTTGACGTTTTCCAAGGGGGTATCCTACGCGTTAGACCGGCATTCTCATGATTTCGGAATACGCCTCGAGCGCCTTGTTTCTCAGCTGGACCATCAAGTTGAAGGAGAGCTCGGCCTGGGTCGCGGCCAACATCGCGTCGTGGATGTTGCCGTTCTTTCCGGTCGCCAGCTCGACGTTCATCTTGTCGGATACCTGACTCGCCTTGTTCACTTCCTGGACGCCCTGCTTCAGGTGGTCCGCGAAGCTCATGCCCGACGACTTGCCGCCGGAGCCCTTGTTCAGGTCCTGCGCTTCCGCCTTGATCTCGCGCAGCGTGCTCAAGATCTTTTCTGCGAAGGCGCCGCCGCCGATGCTATTCCCTGCCATGATTCGTCTCCTGGGGTCAGGCACGTGCCTGACC
>JAYVBB010000325.1:0-5625 GCA_043750715.1 Pseudomonadota bacterium
GTTTCGCACGTCAAGAGCCAGGGTCCTGCCGCCGCTTCGCTTGTTTGGTCACTATCCTTGCCGCAAGCGAATAGCAGACTGGCAGCCATGACGAGCGCGAAAGACCAGCGTAAACGACCCTCCATGACGGCCTCCAGTGTTCACTGACCTGATCCGTTGCTTGCGCGTCCCGCGCCATAATCTAGGTGTCGACGGTTCTTGACAGCATACTGAGCCTGACCACGTCTAAATCGAACAATTTCGGTGTGGCCGTCGAACACTTTGATCTGACCGGACGGTCTTCGCTCAGGAAGCGAGGGATTCCGCAAGCAGTGCCCTGGCGTCCACCGTTGCCCCGAGCTGAGCCAAAACCCTGAAGAGCCCATAGATCACGCTCAGCAGCGGCATGTCCGCCCGGGGTATGCGGAGACTCTGGAGAACCGTCGCACTGCGAAACATCCGGGCCGGCCTCCGAACGCCAAGGTTCCGACGCGCTGGCAACAAAGTCCCTGAGATGCTTCCCGTCTCCGAAAGCGGAGGTCAACACTCCCTTGGTGGGGTCGCCAGGACTTCCGGCACCAGGACTTCCGGATCGTCGCATAAAAGGCGGTTGGGGCGGCGGCTTCCTGGACGTAGTCGCATTCTTCGAGGTAACGCTGAATGGGTTACCGCTGCGCCTTCAGCACCATTCCCTAAGCATTCGCGGCGCCTATCGGCTGCAAACCCGGTAGTCGCCGCTTTGCCACGTGCTGGTCGCCCACTGGTAGTATCCGCAGAACTGGCGGCCCTGCTCGGTACAGGCCGAGCACTGGTAGGACACGGGAGTGGCGCCCCCCGGATCAGTCGGGGTGGCCGCGACGCACTGACAGACTTCGGTCGGTCGGAGAGTGCATTCTTCGACGTCTTTGTATCCGCATTGGTTTTCCACGCGCGTCTCGCCCGTGATCGGATCGACGACGGTGACCATATCGCAGCGCCACTGGCTGACCGTTTCGCACCGGTACTGGGCCTCGTTGTGGCAAACTTCCTGCTGCCCTTCCGGACAGGTGTTGGCAACGAGGCTTGGCGAGAAAGCAAAGAGCGCTACGAGAAGGCCAAGAATTTTCATGGTTGATCGTCTTCCGATGAACTTGGTTGTCAAATGGGGCCGGCGGCGGCGCAAGGTACCTCGACGGATTCCTCCGGTCAAGATTCGCGAGCATGCCGGATGACGGGTTGCGGCGCTGCGTCCGCTCGCATCATTTGCATGTCGACCCAAACGGCGCGGAAATGCGACGGGAATCCGGCAGTGTCCTTGATGACAACGGTATTCAAGCGACGGACGAATCCACGCGCGGCATCTCAGCTAAGCTTGCGGGTGGCTCTGCGACCTAGACTCAACGCCGGGACAAGCACCTGATTTCAAAGGGAAAAATCTTTAATTCAGAGCCGCGCCGTTTGAGCCGATAAGCCTTTGATGACCATGGCGTTTGTCAAAACTTTCGGTACTACGTGGCTGCTTTGCGGAGCAGTAGCCTGCAGCAACTCGAAGCCGGAAGTGGCGACGGGCTCGGACGGCGCCAAAAAAGACGCGACGGATGCCGAGGACGGCAAGGACGTCGAAGACGGCGGTGAAACCTTCGGCGACGACGGCGGCGGCGCGAATTTTTCAGGCTGCGGCGTCAATTCCTATGCGGAGGCAAAGAGCTTCTCGCAGCAGACGTCCAGCGCCAACATTCCTTATCACGGCTCGAGCGGCGTGATTTTTTCGTCGGAATACACGATCCAGGTCAAAGGCACCGTCGGCTTCCAGGTCGGCGACGGCAAGGTAAACCTGACGAACGACTTCGCCATCATTTCCGCGAGTCCTCCGAACGCGGCCGACAAGGCGAAAGAAGAGCTGAAGAAAGCGATCGGCCAGCGCACGGCCGAGATCCTCGACGCCAGCGCCTGGGAAGCGGCCGCCGAGGCTTGGGGCGGTGTCACCTGCGGGGTGATTCCGGTCGCGAAGATCACCGAGCAGACGCAGGCCCATCAGACCGTCGTCACGTTCGATCCGCCACTGCCCTACTTCGTCTCCCCCGTCATGACGAAGGCGCGCTTCGAAAAGGAATTTCCGGAGCAACGCACGTTCGCCGGCATCAAAGCGACGATCGTGCAAACGACCAACCCCAAAGCACAGACTGGCCAGACCTTCACGGGCACCGCCTACGTGCGGCCGATCGCGGGCGACACCATGATCGTCGAGAACGACGGCACGCAGGTCAAGGTCGACGCCGACTACGCTTACCGCCTCGATTTCGATTTCGGCTCCTTCGAGGCGACGGCAGCCCTCGGCCTGAACAAGCTCTCGACCTTCTACGTCAAGGACGGCAAATTCTTCGCCGTGTCGATCGAGACCGGCATCACGCAGGCGCCGTCCATCCACTACGTCAAGTGATCAGAAATAGAGAGCAGTCTCGAGCGCGAGCGTCCGCGGCGCGGCGCCGAACTCGCTGCGCAGCGCCTTCCCTTGCGGGCCCTTGCCGCGCGGAAGCGTGTAGGTCGCGCTGACTTCGGCGTTCTCGGCCACCGAATAGGCGAGGTTCGAGGAAACGAGCGCGGAGTCGTCGGTGAAATTGCCGACCACCAGGTTTTTCCAGACCAGGAGCGGCGTCACGTCCCAAGCGGCGGCGAGCGCCCCGTACTCCCTGCCGAGAAAATAAAGGGGACGGTCCGGATCGTCCTCGAACTGGGCATAGTCGTCGGCTGTCGCGTAACCCGAGCCGTGGCTGAAGCCCTCGAGCTGGAGCAGGACTTTGTCGGTCGGGCGAAAGTCGACTCCGGCGGCGACTTCGGCGCTCGACACGGGACGCAACCGGTGTTTTTTCTGGTGGCCTTCCGCCTTGACGCCGAACGCCCCGACCTCACCCTGGACGGTGAATCCCGCCATGTCGTAAGGGCCGAGCTTGCCTCCGAGAAGTGCGACCTGCCAGCCGGCAAGCGTCGCGGCGCCCCGGGCGATGGCCGACGACTCTTCGTAAGCGAAGCGATTGCCGTCGGCGCCTCCCGCACGCCCGAGCGGCGACTCGGTGACGTAGCCCGCGACGCCCATGACTGACAGCTGACCTGACTGCCCCAGGCCCAGGTCGGCCCGTGCCGCGTCGACTCCGGGCTTGTACTCCCGGTAGAACGTCTGGGCGCGGAACGGCGCGAAGAAATCGTTCGGCGTGAAAATCGCCATGGCCGCCATGTTGATCGGAAAGCGCCCGACCGTCGCGTCGAGCGCGCCGAGTCGCTCGCGGGCGCTCAGCCGATCGACCGTGAGGTAGCCGTCGAGGCGGTGGCTGTCCTGCCAGTGCCGTTCGAGTTTGGCCGAGCGGTTTCGTTCGTCGGTGCTACTCGCAATGACGTCGCCGATCGAGCCCTGGTCGCTGCTACCCGCCAAAAGATTGTAGGCGTTGAACTCGAGCGTCCAGGCGTCGGACGGCTTGGCGAGCACGGACTGGCGAAAGAGGAAGCGGCTCGACGCCTCGCTGTCGGCGCCGTAGAGGTCCTGGTTGTTGGGATTCTCGCTGAACGCTGCTTGCGTGCGGAGGCTCGTCTGGGCGTCGACGGCGAGAGCCGCGGGGCTGAGGCCGAGGGCGAACCAAACGAGTGCCGAGCGGCCGTTCAACATAGTCTTCCGTCCTTGAGCGGCACGACCCGCCGCGCCCGATCCATGATGCGGGGATCGTGCGTCGAAAAGACGAAGGTGACTCCCGCCTTTTCGTTGAGCTCGGCCATCAGGTCGACCAGCGCCGTCGCCGTGGCGGAGTCGAGGCTCGCGGTCGGCTCGTCGGCGAGCACGAGCGCCGGCTCGGGAGCGATCGCCCGAGCGATCGCGACGCGTTGCTGTTGGCCGCCCGAGAGTTCGTGCGGGTAGCGGCGCTCCAGGCCCGCCAGGCCGACGCGGGCCAGCGCCGCCATTGCCTTCTCCCGGCACTCCGCCGGCGGACGCTTCTGCAGCTCGAGCACGAAGACGGCGTTTTCGTAGGCCGTCAGAATCGGGATCAGATTGTGGGCCTGAAAGACGAAGCCGATGCGGTCGCGTCGGATGCGGGCGATACCGAGCGGGCCGAGCGTGCCCAGCACCAACCCCTCGATCGCGACGGTTCCCTGCGTCGGCTCGTCGAGGCCCCCGATCAGGTTCAAAAGCGTCGTCTTGCCCGAGCCCGAAGGCCCGGAAAGGGCGACGAACTCGCCACGCCCGACCTCGAGGCTGACGGCATGGAGCGCCGTCACGTGGGCAGCGCCCTTGCCGTAGGACTTGGCGAGACCTTGCAGTTGAACGACGGGAACGGTCATGTGCCCATCCTAACAGTCTTCACCGGCACGGTCAGCGCGGCCTTGGCGGCGGGAAAGACGGCCGCCGCGACGGTGAGGAGCATGAGCAGCAGCGCAATGACCGCGCCGCTCCCTGGGGCCAACCGACAGCTCACGATCAGCCGGACGGCAACGCCGCCGGCCTCGAGGTTGTCTCCGAGCAGCGCCGTCAAGTCGATGCCGACCAGGCTCAGGAAGAGGTAGAACGGCGTTACGGCGACGATTCCCAGCGCGAGGCCCGCGAGCCCGATCAACGACGCCTCGAGCAACACCATCGTGAACAGGGCAAGAGGAGACAGCCCGACCGCGAGCATGATCCCGAGCTCGCGGCGGCGTTCCGTGACGTTCATCATCATCGTATTGAGGATTCCCGAGGCTATGATGATCGCAATGAAGCCGACGATCAGCCGATAGACGACCGAGTCGATCTGAACGTAGCGGGCGAGCTCGGCTTGGGTTTCCTGCCAGGGGAAGACTTGGACCTGGTCCGAAGCAAGGCTCCGCGCCAACCGGTCCCCGAGGTCTCCGGGATCCTGCCCCGGCGACGGATAAACGGCGACGATCGAGGCCTCGTCGGGTCCCTGACCGAGCGTCAGACGGAGCGCCTCGAGGGCAACTACGAGCACGTGCCCGTCGAGCTCGGCGCTACCCGTGCGGAACAGCCCGCGCACGGTCGCTCCCTGCTCGGACAAGCCGCCGCCGGCGTCGCTCGTCGTGTAGACCAGCTTGCTGCCGACGTGAAGACCGAGGCGCTCCGCCATCAACTCGCCGATCAGGCACCCCAGGCCGTCACCCGACGCCAACGGCTCGCCGGAGGCGAGCCCCGCCAAATAGAGCGACGTCGCCGCCGACTCCCGCCCGGGCTCGATGCCGAAGACCTGCGCGCCGGCGCTCCTCGTCGCCGTAGCGACCACGGCGCTCGCTAGCGACCGCGCGACCGCCGCTTCCACTCCGGGCGTGGCGCGCGCCAACTCGGCAAGGCGGGCAACGCCACCGAGGCGGCTCGGGCGGTCGTCGTCGGAAAACGCCGCGGGCGACGCCAACGTCACCGTCCCGAGGCCCGTCCGGGCGCTCGCGTCGAGCAAGCGGTGATAGGTCGCCTGGCGCGTCCCGACGAACAGCACGGCAAGCCAGACGCCGAACGCGACGGAAGCTGCCGTGACGAGCGTCCGGCGGCGGTTGCGCCAAAGATTCCTTCCGGCGAGACGCGCAATCATCGTCGCTCCAGCGCCTCCTTCGCGGAAAGGCGCGCCGCCTCGCGCGCCGGATACCAGGCGAACAGGGGCGTCAGAAGCAGCAGCGCGAGGAGCGGCACGGCAATCT
>JAYVBB010000326.1:0-2093 GCA_043750715.1 Pseudomonadota bacterium
CCGCGTTGAGCAGCACGCCGAGAATCCGGCCGAAGGTCGGCTGGACGTCGGTCACGGGCAGCGCGGTGAGGGGGCGCGGGTGGCGGCACCCGACGATCAGGAGGCGGCGGCCACCGAGGCGGATCGCGGGCGAAAGCGGCGCCGGATTCCGGAGGCAGCCGTCGCCGTAGTGGTGCCCGTCGGCGACGACTGGAGGAAAAAAGAGTGGCAGCGCCGAGGACCCCATGACGTGGTCGAGGCCGATCTTGCAGCGCACCGATCTCCGGCGATTTCGCTGCCACGACACCGAAGGGTCGTTGCTCATGATGAACGAGATCGACTCCGATGTCTGGTAGTCGGTGGCCGTGAGTTCGAAGGCCTGGAGCAGACCCGCGGCAAGGTTGCCCTCGATCCGGTCGAGCGGGATGCGCTCAGCCAGGAGCTTCCTAAGCGGTTCGGTGTCGACCAGCGAGCGAACCTGGCGCGTCCTCTTCAGACCGCCAAAGAGCAGGTCGACGAGAAAGCGGGACGCGATCTTGCCGAACGAGAGCAGGTCGGTGCGGATCACCTGCGACGTCTCGAGGTTGGCCCAGAACTCGGACAGCTTCGGCGCGGCCTCGAAAAAGCGGTCCGCCGTCGCGGCGACGTAGGCGCCGTTGATGGCGCCAGCGCTGACTCCGGCGATGATTTTGAAGGGCATCGGCTGGCCGGCCCTCTTCGCGATCTCGGCGATGCCTTGGATGACGCCCGCCTGATAAGCGCCGCGCGCTCCGCCGCCGGTGAGAACGAGCGCGTTTTCCTGGATCATAGGTCCAACCGGTAGCGGCACTTTTCGCGGTCGCCGAGCTGGTACATCTCTTCGTCCTGGGCGAGCGGGATGATCTCGACGAACTGTGCGCCCGCGAGCTCGCAGCTGCGGCGCGAGGCGACATTTAGCGGGTTGCACGTCAGCCAGACGGCGCCGAGGTCGTGGCTCCGGGCGAACGCCTTCAGCAAGACGACGCTGCGGGCCGCGTAGTGGTGGCCGCGGTGCGCGGGCAGCACCGAATACCCGATGTGGCCGCGGTAGAGGACGATGCGTTCGGTCGTCTGCGCGCGCAGTTGAATCTTGCCGACCGGAGCCGCGATGCCGTCGACGCGCATCGCGAAGTCGTAAGCCGGGACGTAACCCTTTCCGGGGTCGGCCGCGAGTCGCGCTGCGAGCTCCAAGTGGAGCGAGCCGTCACGGAGAGGTCCGGGATTGAGGTAGGCAAAATTTGCCGGGGAAGTCATCAGGTCAGGGTAAAGGGATCGAGCAGGGGAGTCGAGCGCCTGGAGTAGCGCAGGGGACGCGGAGGCCTTCTGAGGAAGGGGCGGGACGGGCGTTGGCGGCGAAGGGGGCGGACGCACTCTGAGAGGCTAAGTGGCGGATCTTAAGGCGCTACTCCAGGCACACGGGGAAACGGGAAACGAAGAGATGGGGACGACTTGCAGGAGGTTCGGACATCGGGGACAATGAAGGAACCGGTCTGATTTGCCTCGGATTCACCGTACGGCTCACCATACAAATGTATGGTCTCATGACCCCCCAGACGTGTCAAGCGACCCCAGGAAGAAACTTCCTAGTGGTCGCAGCCATCCGACATCATTGATGACTCGGCGCGACGCGGCTAAGCGGCGCGCTCGCCGGGATTGCCCTTGGCGAGGCGCGGGCGCTCCAGGATGAACACCGGGGTCGGGCCTTTTCCTTTGAGGTCGATTTCGCCTCTCGCGGAGATTTCGTAACGGGGCTCGAGGAGGCGGGCGAGCTCGGCCGAGATCTGAATCTGGCCGGCAAGTCCGGCGGACTCGAGGCGGGCGGCGACATTGACGGCGTCGCCCCACAGGTCGAAATGCGAAGTCGTGCGGCCGATGATTCCCGCGACGACCGGACCGCAATGCGCCCCGATCCGCACCTCGAGTTTGAGCCCGGTCAGAGCCGCATACTTGCGGACCGCCTCGCGGATCTCGAAGGCGAGTTCGGCGATCCGGAAGGCGTGGTCGGGATCCGCTTCCGGAATTCCCGTCACGGCGAAGTAGGAGTCGCCGATCGTCTTGATTTTGACGGCGCCGACCAGCTCGCAGCTGGCGTCGAG
>JAYVBB010000327.1:0-5529 GCA_043750715.1 Pseudomonadota bacterium
CGCCACGAACGGAGCCGTGTAGACGAGATGTTTGACGCTCTGCTCGCGCAGAAACTGGCTCTGCAGGTGAAAGCCCAGTCCCGCGAGGCCGACGGCGACCGCGATCAGCCCCACGGCGACGACGACGGGTCGACCCCGTCTCAGGTCGTTCTTGACCCAAGCCAGGAGAAACAGAGGTCCGACGACAAGGGTCGCGACGATCGAGAAGACGAACGGGATCCATTCCGGCATGCGTTCGAACGAGTTGACTGCGTGCGCCAACAGAATGTCGGCGGCGAGCGCCGCGAAGTTGAAGACCAGGAAACCTTCCAGCAGGAAGGCTTTCCGGGCTCGCCAAAATGCGGCTAGGAAACTCACTTCTCGAGGTCCTTCAGCTCGTTCGTCAGCTTGAGGATCTCGTAGTTCCCGTGCCACTGGACGAAGTCGGCGCCACCCATGAAGGCGCCGTGCTTCGCCGTCCGGCCGTAGTAGTGCCAGAGATCGAAGGCGAGGGAGTCGACCTTGGACGAGAGCTGCGGCCCGGGGTTTTTGGCTTTGATCCTCTGGTAGATCGCCATCGCTTCCTTCACCTTGGCGTTGGTGTCGGAAACCACCTGATCGGCGGTGGCATAGAAGGCAAGAACACGGGAAGCGGCGTGGCAGTTGAAGCAGATCATCTGCATCGTCGCTCGTTTGCCGTCGCCGTCGGGGCGCTTTTCGCTGATGGGGGCGAACAGCCAATAGGACAGGCGGCTGGACACGTCATGAGTGACGCCGGCGCCTTCGAGCCCGCTCATGTGGCAGGTCGAACAGGTCGGCACGGGCATGTCGGCGACCTTCAGCGTCTTGGGATCGGCGTCGAGGTTCATCTTGTCCTTCATCGCCTCGAACAACACACCGTGCTTCGACTCGGTGTAGATCTCGATTTGCGAGTGGTCCGGCCCCATGTGGCATTGGCCGCACGTTTGGGGCTGCCTTGCCAGGGCGACGGACGCGTCGTGGCGCGAGTGGCATTCGGTGCATTGCCCGAACGAGCCGTCGGCGTTCGGACGGCCGATCGCGTGACAGGTCTCGCAACCGGCTTTCGTCGCGGCCTCGCCTTCCAGCGCCGGCAGGGGATTCGCGGCGCGCTTTACGGTTCCCGGATGTGCCTTTTCGCTGGCGAGAATCTGGGCCGGTGAAAACCCCTTCACGCCGCCGACCGCGCCCCAGCTCGGACCCGCGTGCCGGCTCGCCGCGAACTGGCGATATTGGTCGGGGTGGCAGGAAGCGCAGTTCTTCGAGGTCAAATGTTTCGCCAGAACGAAGCCGTTGTGGTCCAGGGTCTCCTGGCCTTCCTGCGGTTTGTGGCAGTCGAAGCAGGTGACGTTGGAGCGGATGTGCTTCGAGCGCTTGAAGTGCTCGATGACGCCTTTGGTGACGTTGACGTGGCACTCGGCGCACTTGCCACTCGCCTCGACCTCGACCGAGGTCGGCCTGGCGTCGCCCTCCGGACGCTTCGCGTTGACGAAAAGTCCGACTCCGAGCAGAACGGCCGCCAAGCCGAACCCGAGCGCCAGCGACGTGATCAGTCTAATCCGCTCGCTGACCGGCGCCATAGGGGAAGTCCTCCGTGAGATCTTCCACTATGGCGCGTTCCCGGCCTAAGTGTCGATCCATTTGCGCGACCGCGGGGGCGCGGAGTGTTTTTACCGCGGAGTACGCGGAGTACGCGGAGGTCTTGCCATGTAAAACCTCTCCGCGAACTCCGCGTACTCCGCGGTAGACTCTCGGCGCCTTTGCGGTGACGTCATTTGCCGCGAAAGATCGATTCCGTCGCGTCGAACACGAACGGAGCGCCAACCTCACGCAGGAACACCCGCTGAAATCGGGCGTCTTTGAAAATGAGCAGGTTGGGCAAATCCCAACTGTCGACGCTCAGCATCAGTCCGTCGTGGGTGTCCCTTTTCTCCGCGTACGGCACGTGAAAGTGACCGATGACACCGTGGTCGTAAGCACCGTCCGCCAACCATCGATTGAAGGCGCCGAGGATGCGCGCGTGGTCCAGCTTTCGGTACTTGTCCTGGGCGCGTGAGATGCTCGCATGTTTCAACGAGTAAGCGTCGAGCCACGAGCCGGGGACCAGGCGTGCGCCGTAGCGCGCGACCCGGGATTTCACCAGCCCGCGGAACGCCCGGTACCAGAAGTCGTCGGTGATGAGGTCGCCGTGCGAGATCTTCACCGTCTCTCCCGTGGAGAGGGTGACGACCCGGTCGCGCTCGGTGACGAATTCCACCCCCTGCCAGCCGACCGCAGTCATATGGAATTCGTGGTTGCCCTCGACGAAGAGCACCTTCGTACCCCGGCGGGAGACGTCAGACAGCGCCTCGCCGAGCGGGCGGAACTTGTTTTGGAAGTAGCGGCTGTCCCCTAGGCAAAAATCGAAGATATCGCCATTCAGAACGAGATATTCGACCCGCCCGAGCCGCGCCAGGACGTCGAGCAGGAGCTTCCCCCGCGAGTCTGCCAGATGCTTCAGATGGATGTCCGACGCCACTACGAGGGCGGCATCTAAGGTGTCGCTCATTGCCTGCCGATCAAAGGATATCCCGAAAAATGTGTAGCGAGGACCAAACCCATGAGCCCCAAATCCGAGCCTACCAAAGAACGCGTCCAGACGCTGCAGGCGGACGCCGCCCGCATGCTGGACGACCTCTCGGAGCTTTCGGCCAAGCTGAAGGACGTGGGCAAAGCGAAAGCGGAAGAGTTGGGCAACGAGGCCGTCGCTCAATGGAACGAACAGCTGAAGACGCTTCAAGAGAAGCTGTCGTCCTTGTCGAAAGACTCGGAGCAGGCGCTCGCGCAGGTCGACAAGAGCGTGCGCGCCAACCCGTACCTTTACATCATTGGTGCCCTGGGATTAGGACTCCTGCTGGGAAAGGTCCTGCGGTCGTAGGGGAGTTGGCCAAGGCGGCCGATCTCGGCGCGCTTCTGGCTAAGATTCCTGCGGCCGCGAACGCCCGAGAAGCCCTCGAGAAGCACGGCAAGGACTTGGCCTCCAAGGGCAAAAGTCTCGCCGCGCAAGGTAAGACCCTCGCCGTCAAAGGCCTGCTCGCCCACTATCTGATCAGCGGACTGTGCATCGGCTCGATGCTGCTCGTCCTCTGGGGCGGTTTTACTTTGCTTTGCCGCGCCATGGATCCGGCCGCCGCCGCCGTGTTGCTCGGCCTTTCCGTAGCCCTCCTCCTGGTCGGCGGTGGGTTGCTGGCCACCCGCGTGAAGGACGACTGATGCTCCGCCACGCAAGAAAATTTGCGTGTCTGGCACTCGGAAGCGGGCTCGCCTGCGCCGGCGCCGCCTCGGCCGATCCCTTCGTCTCGCTCGCCAATCAACGCAGCATTCTGCCCGGCGGCCGCGCCGCCATGATGGGCGGGGCCTTCGTCGCCGTGGCCGACGACTCGTCAGCCGCCTACTACAATCCGGCGGGCCTGGCCTTCCTCAAAGAGAATCGGATCGAATTCTCGGCGACGGCCTACCAACAAGCCGAGATCGTCTACGAAGACACGATCAACGAGGAGCCCTTCGTCGAACGCTCCGAGGTGATCTTCCCGAACTTCATCGGCGGCACGGCCCGGTTCTCGGCGCTGACCCTCGGCTACACGTTCATGACGCTCGACGCGCGCAACATCTACCAGCAGACCAGATACGACGACGTCTCGCAAGCCGCGGGCCTGCCCAGCACCTACAGCCGCACCTACCAGGAGACGAGCACCTACATCTGGACGGGAGGCTCGGCGGCGATCAAGCTGTCGGACCGACTGTCGCTCGGCTCGTCGATCTTCTACTACCAGCGGAACATCAATTTTTCGTCGAACGAGATCCAGTATCTGAACGGCGACGGCTTCATCGACATCAACGGCACGCTGTCGACGCTCAACACCGGGGTCGCGAGCGTCAACGGCCTGATGTGGCGTGACAAGTCCTGGAGCTTCGGCCTGGCCGTGAAGACCGCGATGGCCCTTTCCGACCGTTCGATCCTGATCATCGACCAGCTGGAATACGATCCCGTATCGGGAGAGCGCGACACGAATGGCGACGTCGTGCCGGTGGCGGTGAGCTCCCGCTACAAGCACAAGGCCTTGAACGAGATGAATCCGACGACCTACAGCGCCGGCTTCGCCTGGACCCCTGACCCTGTTTTCACGCTGTCCACGGAACTCCTCGTCCATGAGGGCGTCAAAAGCGCCTACAAGGACCGGGGAGGTTTCGACCTCCACACGACGATGAACTACAGCGTCGGGGCCGACCTGAACCTCCACTATTTCGACTTCATGGCTGGCTACTTCACCAACAACTCGATGTACCGCGAGCCGGACCCGGAATACGCGGGGCAACCCGCCTGGATCAACATGACGGGCGTAACCGGCGGACTGGGTTGGAATATCGGGAGCCTCCACGGGCAGGCCGGGATGGTAAAGCAGACCGGAGACGGCAAGGCCCAGGTCAAAGGCGGCAGTCCCTCCATCCAAGAGGCTCACGCCGAGACGACGACGTACATCATCGCGGGCAAGGTTCCGCTGTAATCTCCGTCGCTTGTCATCCCCGATTCGGCTTGCAAAAGCTGAGCGGTTCTGCTTTTTTAGAGGCGCTCGTTTTCTAAGATTAAACGGTTCCGCTGTTGGATCCGCTTTTGGAGGTTTTGGGATATGTCGCTTTCCGTCGAGGAAAAGGTCAAGCAAATCGTGGTCAATCAACTGGGCGTCGAAGAGAGCTCGGTCATCGGCAAAGCCAAATTCATCGAAGACCTCGGTGCGGACTCCCTCGATATCGTCGAGCTCGTCATGGCGATGGAAGAAGCCTTCGGCGTCGACATCCCCGACGAAGAAGCCGAGAACATCCGCACGGTCGACGACGCGGTGTCCTTCATCAAGAAAGCGGAAGACGCTTAAGGACATCCAGACATGGCTTCTAAGATTGGCATTGCTTCGGATCACGCCGGCAAGGAGCTGAAGCAACTCATCGCCGATTTCGTGCGTTTGAAGAATTACGAGGTGATCGACTACGGCGTGTCGGTGGAATCCGACAAGTCAGTCGACTACCCCGATTACGCCGCGATCCTCGCTTCCGACGTCTCCAGCGGCAAACTCGATCGCGGCGTGCTCATCTGCGGAACCGGCATCGGCATGTGCATCACGGCGAACAAGTTCCCGGGTGTGCGCGCCGCTTCGGTCTGGGACGAGTTCACCGCTCGGATGGTCAAAGCCCACAACGACGCCAACATCATCTGCCTCGGCGCCCGGGTTCTGAACCATCACCGCGCCGCCGAGCTCGTCAACATCTGGCTCGACACGCAATTTGAAGGCAACCGCCACAAGTCGCGCCTCGACAAGATCCGCGAGATCGAGAAGAAGCTTTACGCCCGCTAAGGGGCCCGAAAGGACGACCTGCATGATCAAGCCCTGGGACGTACTGGCCGCCAAGGACCCGGACGTTTTCCGCCTGATCGAAGCCGAGATGCATCGGCAGCAGGAAGGTCTCGAGCTCATCGCGTCGGAAAACTTCGCCTCCGCC
>JAYVBB010000328.1:0-5292 GCA_043750715.1 Pseudomonadota bacterium
GAGCAGCTGCCGGCCGAGTACCAGACGCGGTTCTTCGGCACCCACTTCTTCAACCCGCCGCGCTACATGAAGCTCCTGGAGATCATCCCGCACCCGGCGTGCGACCAGAAGCTGATGGACGACCTGATCCTCTGGATCGAGGAACGTCTGGGCAAAGGCATCGTCCACGCCCGCGACACGGTCAACTTCATCGCCAACCGCATCGGCGTCTTCGCGACCCAAGCCGTGCTGAGGCACATGGGCGAGCTGAAACTCAATTCCGAGACGATCGACAACCTCACGGGTCCGCTGATTGGCCGCGCCAAATCCGCGACGCTCCGCACCATGGACGTCGTCGGCCTCGACACCTTCGCCGCGGTCGCGCGGAACACGCACGAACGTGCGCCGAAAGATCCCTACCGCGAATGGTTCCTCGGGCCGAAATGGATCGAGGAGCTGATCGAAAAGGGCGCCCTCGGCCAGAAGTCGAACGCGGTCGGCATCTTCAAGAAGGACAAGGACGCCAAAGGCCAGACGGTGATCCTTTCCTATCGTCCGGAATCGAAGACTTACGTCCCGCAGGAAGTGAAGACCTTCCCGTGGGAGGAGCAGGCCGGCAAGGAACGCGACACCGTCAAACGCGTCAAGTTCATCCTGTCGCAAAAGGACGAAGGCGCCGAGCTCGTCTGGCGCGCCATGCGCGACGTGTTCAGCTACGCCTCGTTTCTCGCGGAAGAAATTTCCGGCGGACTGCCGAAGCCAATCGACGAGGCCATCAAGTGGGGCTTCAACTGGGAGTACGGTCCCTTCGAGATGTGGCAGGCGCTCGGCTATGACGACATCCTGAATCGCATGAAGGCCGACAAGGGCGTGGCGCTCGCCTCGTGGTTGAAGCCCGGCCAGAAGTTTTACGAGCCGACTCCGGGAACGCCGGAATGGGCCGCCAAAGGCGGTGCGACCAAGCAAATGGTGGCGCCCATCGGCAAGCTGCAGGACGTCCCGACGCCCGAACACGCGTTCCGTCTGCCGAAGTTCGAGAACAAAGAGGACCGCCGCGTCGTGATGTCGAACAAGGGCGCAAGCCTCGTCGACATCGGCAACGGCGTCGCTTGCCTCACCTTCCACTCGAAGATGAACAGCATCGACTTCGACATCATCGGCTTGACGATGAAAGCCGTCGATAAGGTGAAAAACGACTTCGAAGGCCTGGTGATCGCCAACGAGGGAGGCAACTTCTCCGCCGGCGCCAACATCAAGATGATCATCGAGGCGATCCACGCCAAGAAGTGGGGCGACATCGACCGCCTGCTCCGCGAGTTCCAAGGCGCGCTGCAGATGGTCAAGTTCGCCTCCTTCCCTAGCGTGTCCTGCCCTTATGGCCTGACCCTCGGCGGCGGCTGCGAAGTCTCCCTGCACACGACGCTCCGCCTCGCCTCCGGCGAGACTTACGCGGGCCTAGTCGAAGCGGGCGTCGGCCTCATCCCAGGCGGCGGCGGCACGAAAGAGCTGGCGCTCAGGGCTTACGAAGCGGTCCTGGCCGCTGAGCGACCGGATCCGATGCCGTTCCTGCAGCGTGCGTTCCTCCTGATCGGGATGGCGCGCGTCTCAGGGTCGGCGCACGAAGCCGTCGAGATGGGCCTTTACCCGCAGACGACCGAGATCTCGCTTTCGACCGAGCACCTCACGGCCCGCGCCAAGCGCCGCGTGCTCGGCATGGTGCGCGACGGCTACATCCCGAAGACGCCGGCCATGGGCGTCAAGGTCGTCGGCGACCCGGGCATCCAGACTTTCAAAATGATGCTTTACAACATGGTCGAAGGGCGCCAGATCAGCCCCTACGACGCGCTGATCGGTGAAAAAGTCGCGACCGTTCTCTGCGGCGGCGAAGTCGACCCCGGCACGGTGGTCGGCGAGCAATGGTTCCTCGACCTGGAGCGCCGGGTCTTCCTGGAGCTCTGCCAGCAGAAAAACACGGCCGACCGGATCGAGCACATGCTCAAGACCGGCAAACCACTGAGAAACTAATCTCTAGGTTCCCAGCGGCTCGCCGACGGCGCGCCTGGGAATGACAAACGGGAGTCCTCCATGAAAACGGCTTATATTGTTGCTCCGGTTCGTTCGGCGGTCGGCAAGGCTTTCAAAGGCGCCCTCCGCGTCAAACGCCCCGACGACTTCTGCGCGGACGTGATCCGGGCCTGCGTGAAACAGGCGGGCATCGACCCGGCGCTGATCGAGGACGTGATCCTCGGCTGCGCCATGCCCGAAGCCGAACAAGGCATGAACATCGCGCGCTTCGCTCTGCTGCTCGCCGGCCTCCCGGAATCCGTCCCCGGCGTCACGGTGAACCGCTTCTGCTCATCCGGCCTGCAAACGATCGCGATGGCGGCGTCGATGGTCCGCGCGGGCGAGGCCGAATGCGTCATGGCCGGCGGCACCGAATCGATGACCATGATCCCGATGATGGGTCACAAGGTCATCGGCTCCCGCACCGTGATGGACAAACACCCCGACTTTTACATGGGCATGGGGATCACCGCGGAAAACGTCGCGAAAGACTACAAGATCAGCCGCGAGGACCAGGACAAGTTCGCGCTCGAGTCGCACCAGAAAGCGGCGAAGGCTATCGAAAAAGGGCTCTTCAAGGACGAGATCGTGCCGATTCCGGTGAGCTACCGCACGCCTTCGGCTGACGGCACCGCCAAGATCGAGGAAGGCCTCTTCCAGGTCGACGAGGGCCCGCGCCTCGACACGACGATCGAAGCGCTGGCGAAGCTCAAGCCCGCCTTCAAGCAGGGCGGGTCGGTTACCGCCGGCACCAGCTCGCAGATGTCCGACGGCGCCGCCATGTGCTTCGTCTGCTCGGAAGACTTCGTGAAGAAGCACAATCTGAAGCCGATAGCGCGGTTTGCGGGCTTTTCCGTCGCCGGCGTGCCGCCGCGCGTCATGGGCATCGGCCCGGTGGAAGCGATTCCGAAGGCGCTGAAGCAGGCCGGCATCTCCCAAGACAAGATCGAGCGCATCGAGCTCAACGAAGCGTTCGCCTCGCAGGCGCTCGCCGTGCTGCGGACGCTCAAGTTGGACCAGGCGAAGGTGAATCCGACGGGCGGCGCGATCGCGCTCGGCCACCCGCTGGGCGCCACCGGAGCGAAGCTGACCGCGACGCTGCTGAACGGCATGCGCCGCGACAAGCAAAAGTGGGGCATGGTCTCCATGTGCATCGGGACGGGCATGGGTGCCGCCGGAATCTTCGAGCTCGTCTGAATGGCGGAAGCGGTTCAAGTCACGGTCGTGACGCCCAAGGATCGTCAGAGCTTCAGCCTCCGCAAGGGGCTGGGGTTCCAGGCGCTCGCGGAAAAGCACAAAACCCGCCTTGAGTTCGACTGCCGGGAGGCCGACTGCGGCATCTGCATCATGAAAGTCATGGAAGGGATGGACCACCTGACTCCGCCGACCCCGCTCGAGAAGGACTTTCTCAAAGCGATGCGCGCCGACCCGGACGAGCGGCTCGCCTGCCAATGCCGGATCAAAGGCGACGTCACGGTGTTTCTGGATGATCCTTAAGAAAAAGCGCGTCCTCTTCCCGATGTTCACGGTGCTTGCCGCCGGCACGGCCCTTTTCAGCGTCTCGAGCTCCATGCAAGAGATCGCCGAAGGCAAGACCTATAGAGAAGTGGCGTCGGTGCCGCCGCGTTACACGGCAATCGTGCTCGGAGCCGCCGCGCCCGAGGGTGTGCCTTCCAGCATTCTCGAAGATCGCCTCCGCACCGCTCTGGCCCTTTATCAGGCAGGCAAAGTGCAGCGCTTTCTCCTCTCGGGCGATCACGGCAAGGAAAGCTACGACGAGACGAACGTCATGAAAGCGTGGCTGCAGGCGCAGGGCGTACCCGACGCCGACCTCTTCCTCGATCACGCCGGCTTTCGCACACTGGACACGATGGGCCGCGCCAAGGCCGTGTTCCGCGTCGAAGACGCCGTCATCGTCACACAAGCGTTTCACCTGCCGCGCGCCCTCTTCCTCGCCGACGCCTTCGGAATCGACGCCGTGGGGATGGCGGCAGACCTCCACACTTACAGCGATGCGCGGTACAACGACACGCGCGAGCGTATCGCCCGCTTCGTCGCCTGGGTGGACGTGGCGATTATCGGCCGGAAACCCCGCCTTTTGGGCCCCGAGCTGCCGATTACGGGCGACGCGAAGCTGACTTGGGATGCGCCATAATACTCCGTATTCGATCGTTTTTTGTGATCTCCTCAACTTCCGGCGAGCCTTGACCGATAAGGAAAGTAGACCCTGAACAATCGCCTTCGAGGAATCCATGAAACGCCTGCTTTGGATAGCCGCCGTCCTGTTTTGGGCCCGCTGTGCATCCTCGCCGGACGAGTCGATGAACTCGTCGCGCGTCATGGTTGATTTGGGCGACGGCAACGGCGACGCGATCGCCGCATACAACGGCTTCGACGCGTCGCGCTGCGGCAACGCCACGACCGCGGTCCTGGCATTCAAAAGCTTCAACGGCCAACCAAACGTGACCCAGGCGGGCGCCGACGCGCTCGTCAAGTCGAGCAAGGCCGCTGCGACCGACGAGGAAGCGGGCATCGACCAGCCGCAAGACTCAAACGAAAAACCGACGGTCGAAGTCGACCGCCAAGCCGGCGAGTCGCAGGAAACCGCCTTGGAACTGACGGCAAGCAGCGACATCGACGTCGACGTCGTCGAAGTGGACGGCGTCAGCACCTGCGTCGTCCGCGCCCCGGTCAACCTGCACACTCCGGCCATCGCCCGCAAGATCGCCGAGCAGGGCACGATCAAGAACTTCTACATGACCGGCCAGCGCTCCGGCGAAGGCATCGTCGAGCAGGGCGCCTACAACAACATCGACACCGACCACGTCTACTACGACAAAGACGGCAAAGAGATCAAACAGCGCAACACGAGCAACCGCGTCGACGAGGGCGCCGAGCACAATGCGGCCGTCTCCTCGACCTTCGACCAGGAAGCCATCTCCGGTGCCACGGGCATCCAGGCCGCCTCGACGCCGCGGGCCCGCAACGACTACATCTGCAACGCGACCAACTACATTCTCAGCCAACAGGGCGAGCTGAGCTACCTTCCCGGCCTGACGTTCAAGCCGCTGCCGAACCCAGTCCGCACCGGCTTCGTCCACGTGCCGGACGACTCCAGCCCCGAAGAGGTCGCGCGCGTCATGCGCGAAACGATGCGCTCCGATCGCGACGCTGCACGCAGCGCGCACTGAGACGCCCCCGGCTCCCCCCTTCCCCGGCTCCCCGTAATTTTTTAAAACGGGGAGCCGG
>JAYVBB010000329.1:0-3396 GCA_043750715.1 Pseudomonadota bacterium
TCGCGTGCCAGTAGGGGCGCAGCACGTCGGATTCGCCGTAGTCTAGGTTGCGCCCGTATAGCATTCCCTTGCTCGCGCTTCGCCAAGGCAGCGAGACGAAGGTCGAACAACCGAACGGCTTCTTCAGGAGCTCCATGACGTCCGGCACGGCGTTGACGATCAGGTTGGTTTCGTAATCCATGCCGACCGCGTCGGCGACGCCGCGCATCTCGTCGACGAAGCGCTGCGGAATGTGCGGCTTCATGTTCTTGGTCTTTTGCTTGGCGTAAAATTCCACCAAGAACGGAATGCGGTTCAGCTTCGGCATGAGCCACTGACGCTGCAAAGTCAGGATGTCCTGCTTCAGCGCTTCGCCGTGTTTATGGCCGAGTTCATAGCCCTCGCCTTCGAGCACGAGCACGTCGCGGGGATCGATGGGCGTCGCCGCCGTCGCCAGGACGGAATAGACTGCTGCGAGCAGAACGAAAGCTAAGCGAAAAAGACGCATGGGCTAGCTCCTTGGGCTGGGATTTCAGCCTCAAGCTAGCACCGGCTCTAGGTTTGCCGCTAGTCTTTGAGCAGGTCGTCTTCGGGGTCTTCATAAGGCCGAGCGACGGCATCGGTTGCGTCGGTCTCGATGACGTGAGCTTTGCCGATGGTTTTCACTTCCCAGGCGCGGCCCATGCCCTGGCCGCCGCCGTTGCTCCAAACGGCATCGATAAAATTATAGATCGCCGCGGGATCGTAGATCGTCCAGGGAATTTGGTTCGGCTGGTCGTTGGGTAGCGGATTGACGCCGGCATCTTCGGCGTCTGCCCAGGCTTGCAACCACGGCGAGCCGGGACGGATGGGCTCCTTCAACACGGTGATCGGCAGGTCTTTTGGCCACTGCACCAGCGTGCCGTCCGGCCCACGCATTTGCAGATTGGAGCCGTAAGCGTAGGTGCCGTCGCCGAACACATCGGTGACCCTGCCAATACCGACGTTGACCACACGAGACCACTCCGGAGTGTATTGCGAGCGCTTCAGCAAACCGCCGACTTCGACGAAGGCGAGGCCGAAAGCCGAGCAACCTGCACCCTCCCAGCGCCGCGGGCGGAATTGACCACCGTAGTTTTTTTCGGCGCCGTGCTTTTTATATTCGTCCAGAAAACCGGCGAGGTGGCGGCACATTTTGCCGGTAATCCGAAAATTCATGTAGGCAATGCGGCCGGTTTTTTGGCGGGTCTCGATGTCCGGGCGCACATTCTCCGTGACGTCGAGGGCTCCGGGCCAGGTGCGGAAAGAGGCGCCGAGGCCGTCGAGCAAGGTCGCGTATTCCGAGCCGCCGCCCGTCTGGCCGGTAAGCGGAATCTGTACATTCGGACAATTCATTTCGACCATGACGTGGCCGATCGGGTGGGCGGCTTTGATCTGTTTGAGCTTGCGCAGCAATTCACCTTTTGCCTTCGACTGCACGGAGGTCACCGTCAAGCGATTGGGAGTGCTCCAATCGAGCGGCACGGCCGGAGGGAGCAATATGATCGAAATGACTCCTCCTGGCTCGTTGGCGCCTTCGTCGCCCAGCGTTTCCGAACCCGCCTCCGGACTCGGCGTGCGGCATGCGGTGACGCTGACTGTGGCTAGACTCAAAAGGGCGAACACGCTCCACGCTCTGAGCTGACTCATGGCTAGGTCCTCGAAAATTGATACGGATGTAGTAATGATAGATGAATTCCCCGCAAATATACAGCCGGGGGCTCTGCAGTCGCGGCTCCGGCCCGTGCCGAACCGCTGGGCACTTTCTGCCCGCTTGCCAACCGAGTTGCGCTAGAGCGTCTGCGAAATCTCTACGAAGGACACCACAGATCGTAGCCCGCCTCGGAGAGGATCGGGGTGTAGCACGAGCGGGTTGGCGAGGCGAAGCTCAGTCCTCGGCGATCAGATAAGTAAAGACGTCTTCCGCTTCGATCTGGGGCGTCATCGTCATACGGCAACGGCTGCAGGCTACCACTGGCAGCTCCGGGGCCGAACGCCTCGTCCCTGGCGTGACTTCCATCACGAAGGTCTCGTCCTTCGCGCAGTCGGTGCAGCGGTAGACCAGCACGATTGATTTCACTATCTCGGGACGCGGCGGTGAGCCGAGCGACGACGGAATCGAATTGATCATGTCCATGACGGCCGACGAACAGCGATGGAACTCGAGGCCCAGCGACGCCTCCTTTTTCACGAACTTCAGGAACTCGCGAACGCCCAGGCTGTTGCAGTTTTTCACGCGTCCGAGATCGAGCTTCAGAGGGCGCGTCACGCCGTCGAAGCTCTTGTAGTCGAAGAACTCGTCGATCTGGCCGTCGACGAAGAACTTGCCCTCTTTGTAGGTCATTTTATTCAATGATCGATGTCCCGGTGAAGAATCGTGATCATCGTATGCGGAATGGGGTTCTTCAGAAAGACCTGGCCCAGCTCTTCCGCGAAGCAGACGCTCCGGTGTCGGCCCCCCGTGCAGCCGATGCCGAGCCGGAAGTAGTGCTTTCCCTCCCGGTAGTAGAGGGGGAGGAGGAAGCGCAACATCTCGTCCATTTTTTGCAGCATGATCTTCGCGGGCTGGTGCGAGAAGATGTAGTCGCGCACCTCGGACTCCAGGCCTGACTTGTCTTTTAGACCCGGCACGAAGTACGGATTGTCGAGAAAGCGCACGTCGAACAGCGTGTCGACCGAGTCCGCCTGCCCGTACTTGAAGCCGAAGCTCGTGATGGTGACGTTCAAGACGCGCGCCGGGAGGTCTGCCGCCAGCCGGCCTTCGACGGCGCGGGCGAGCTGCTGCGGCGACCAGTGCGTCGAGTCGAAGACCACGTCGGCGGCCTCTTCGACCGGTCCGAGCAGCTCTCTTTCTTCGTCGATGGCTTCCTGGAGCGTTTCACCGCTGCGCATCAGCGGGTGCTTTCTCCGCGTCGTTCCGAAGCGGGTGGCGATCGTGTGCTTGTCGGCGGTGAGGAAGATAACTTCGAGGCGGATCCGCCCCGCGAGCTTCTTCTTCAGCGTCGGAAACTGACCGGCGAAGCTTTTGTTCCGCACGTCCATGCACAGCGCCAAGCCGTGGTCAGCGACGATCCGGCCGGTCTCGAGCAAAGCGATGGTCGGCTCGAGCATCTCCATCGGAAGATTGTCGATCGCGTACATGCCGGCGTCGGCCAGCGCGTTCAATGCGGTCGAATTCCCGGCCCCCGAGAGTCCCGTGACGATGACCAAGAGTGGGCTAGGGGGCTTCTTGTCAGCCACAGGCGTCCCCTAGAAGTACTTCTTGCGTTTGCTCGATGGAAGAATTTGCAGCTGCTCCCGGTACTTGGCCACAGTACGGCGAGCGAGCTGAATGCCCTTTTCCTCGAGCAGCTCGACGATCCGCTGATCGGAGAGGGGACGGCGCGCGTCTTCGATCTT
>JAYVBB010000330.1:0-3380 GCA_043750715.1 Pseudomonadota bacterium
ATGCTAGGTTTCCTTATAAAGACGGCCGTTTAGGTTGAGACTAGCCGCCAGATTCGGTATTCTGGTGCTAACACCTTTGGCGCGGAATCTCCACGAAAAGAAGGAAGTCGCCTATGAGCAAATGGACGTGGCCCGCGTTGGCCGCCCTTCTGGCGGTCGCTGCCGGCAGCTACTACCTTTTGTCGCAGCGCCAGGAGCGTTCGGCGGCTTCCGACTCGTCGGATCTCGACGTCGAAGCGTTCGGTGACGACGCGGAAAGCGAAGAAGGCGGAGACAACACCTACGAGTTGCTCGACGACAAGCAGAGCGAAGGTGCCGCGAAGTCCGCGCCGGCCGGCGGGACGGCGGCCGAGCAAGGCATCAAGACCATCGACGACGACGACGACATGGGCGAAACGGTGAAAGACCCGGTCGTGATCGACGACGACGAAAACGGCTCCGTCGAAGCACCGCAACCGAAGCCGACCAAATAACAAACGGAGAAAGTCATGATCTCACGCAACCTGTCCCTCGCCTCGCTTGCTCTCTTGCTAGCGGCCCCGGCCTTCGGCGTCACGGCGCCTGAGGCGTCTCTCGCTCCGGCGACCGCAAAGGCGGCTGACCAACAGCTCACCGACGACGACTTCGATCTCGACGAGGACGACCTCGACGCCGACGACGACCAGGTCACCGAAGAAGACATGAACGACGACACCGAGATCGCCGACACGCCGCTCGGCGCTGAACAGGAAGCGGAGGAATCGCTGACCGTCGAGCCGAAGGACGACGGCCAGGACGTCGCGCAGGCTGCCGAGGAATACCTTTCCAAGACCACCCTGAAGGACGCCGAGATCGCTGAAGCCGCGCCAGCTCCGCGCACCGAGCAGGTCGCCGTGCAGATCCCGTCGGGCGAGCCGGAAGTCGCTCCCGTGCGCGAGCCCGCCGCCATCGCCACGGCTCTCACCGTGCAACCGGTCGATCTCCAGAGCACGGCCTTCGTGACCAGAGTCCAGCAAGCGCTGATCGCACAGGGTGCCGCCATCGAAGTCGACGGCCAGATGGGAAGCAAGACGAAGGCCGCGCTGCTCGAATACCAAAAGAAGAACGGACTGGCTGCCGACGGCGTCACCGGCCCGGGTACGCTCACGAAGCTGGGTGTCGGGAACCAAGGCGCGGAGCGCCGTTAAGGGTAACCAACCGAGGGCTTAGCGCGCAGCGCGGAACGGACCCTCTGCGGAACGGACCCTCTAAGGACTGGCAACGACCTGCGGCCGGAGCGCCGAAAGCGTCTGACCCTCGTAGACGGGGCGGGCGCTGTAAACGTCCTTGAGCACGCGCCTCGTGCGCCGAGGGCGATGTTTTTTCCTCAGGGTCTTTTTCGCCAGACGGAAGGCTTCTTCGCGCAATGCCGTGCGGGCCGTCGCAAGGCGCGAGCGGAAGGAGAGCAGGTCGGTGCCTTCCGGCCAGGACTCGGGCTCGCGGGCGACGAAGGCGTCGAGCAGCGCCAGATCGTGCTCGTGCCCCAAGGCGTCGGCGAGCTGACTCAGGCGTTCGCGCCGCGCGCCGCCGAACTCGGGCCAAGCCTTGCCGAAAAGTCGGGCGACGTTGGCTAGCGTCTTGGTCCGCTTTCTCCAGTCGTGGAGCAGCTCGGGATCACCCGAATCGCGCGCCTCGTGATACGCGGCGCGCGCTTTTCGGAACGTCTTTTTCACGCCACAGGCCAGATCGGCAGCCGCCGACTCCGGCAACGGCCAGCGCACGAGTTCGACGCGGGCGTCGGCGAGACCCTTGAGCACGCTGCGCCGGCACATGTGCCCTTCGCTGACGAGACGCTGGCGAAGCTCGTCGCGACGTTTTTCGACGCTTACCGACACCGCGGCGAACGTCGCCGCGAGGACGGCATCGATGGCGCCTTCGCCGCGCAGCCTGACGACGGACTCCCCGAGCGCGTCGGCATCCCGCCACCGGCCGAGCTGGCGGCCCAAGTCGCCGAGCTGGCGCTCGAGGCGCGCGGCGGACTCCGGACCGAGCGCCTGGCGCCCGAGGCGAAGAATGGCGCGGGCTTTCTTGATCGCCTTCCGCGCCTCATGAACCGCTTCGGGGTCCAGCCCCTGGTGCGCGTCGAGGCCATGGGCGGCGCGCCCGAGTTGGGCGTGGGCAGCTTGGACCAGCTGCGGCATCAGGGCATTTTTGGGATTGAGCGCGTAGGACATGACCCAAAGTAGCGCGGTCCCGGGAAAAATTGAAGCCCAACGTAACCCATTGAAGTCCTGGTAATTACTGTCCCGACTAAAGGTTTTTAGGCATCGTGCCGATAAAAGGGCATGACTTTATCTTTCAAAAACCTGCTCTACGTCGGCGTGCTCGCGGCCTTCTTCGGCCAAGCGTGCACCTCCAGCAACTTCACCGGGTCGGGCGCCGCCAAGCGCGCCTCGGCCGACGCCAAGAAGGACGCCGGTAAGCCCGACGGTGACGACGCCGACGGCAAAGACACCGACGGCAAAGACACCGACGGCAAGGACACCGACGGCAAAGACACCGACGGCAAGGGCGGCACCGACGTCGACAACGCCGGCGGCGGCAACCTCGGCGAGACCGACGACTGCTTGAAATACAAAGCCGACTCCTACAATTTCATGATGATCTTCGACCGCTCGAAGTCGCAGGAACGCACCGACCCGAACTTCGTCCGCCGCGACGGCGCCCTCGCCTTCGTGGACCGCGTTTATCAGTACGCGCAAGGGAATCCGAAAGCGCGCGTGTACATGTCGTCGCTTGCGTTCAACGAAGCGTCCGTACGCGGAGCCAACGGCTGGCAGCGTCTCAAGGACACGAGCATCGAAGTCATCAAGCAGGACATCACGACGGCGACCTCGAATCCCGACGGCAACACGGCTTATTCGCCGGTGCTGAAGGATGCCGCCAACTTCTTCGAGCAGATCAACAAGCAGACGAATCCGGACCGGACCCGCAACTACGTCATCTTCCTGACCGACGGCGAGCCCAACGCCCTGCAGGGTCCGCTCGGCGGCATCCTCGGCAGCCCCGGCGACGTCGAAAGCGTCCCCGACATCACGGCCGCGGTCGACAACCTGGTCAAAAACTACGGCGTGGCGATGATCGCCATCGCGTCCGGCACGGGCATCGCACCCGAGGGCGAGCAGTTCGTGCAAAGCATGGCTCTGCCGACGACCGGCATCAAAGACAAAAACCACATCGGCATCTACCGCCGTACGCAGACGCCGGAAGAGCTGAAGCTGGTGTTCGACAAGCTGCTTACCGACATCGGTACCTGCAACTGATTCCGCGCTCTCGCGCGGAATCATCCTGAGCCCGTGTCTGCCGAGCCGGCGAGGGAGAGCGAAGGATCTCATCGAACGTTGGCTACCTTTTCAGGCGCC
>JAYVBB010000331.1:0-2675 GCA_043750715.1 Pseudomonadota bacterium
GACGCATTGGGACTCAGGGCGGGACCGAGCAAACCACCACCAACGCTGCTAGGAAGCCGACTTCGCGCGTTTTGGAGTCGCCTTCTCGCGGCGACGAAGAGTCCGCGCGGCATCGTCATGGTCGCCGTGCTACCGCTCGCTATGTTTCTCGGGCTCTCCAAGAGCGGCGCTTATCTCAACACGTATTTGTTCTACCAACCGGCGATGCAGATGCGCGCCGCGTTTGGCCTCGCACCGCATCTCCATCCAAGCGTCCGCCTCATCCTCGCGGAAGACCGCTCGATCGAGAAACTAGGGCGCCATCCGACCTTTGCCGACTGGCGAAAGATTGCTCTGCATCTAAAAGCGCTGCGGTTCGAGCGGGTCTTCCTGATGGGCATTCACAACCTCGCCGCCGAGATCGGCTCGATTCCGGCTGAGGACGCTGGTACCGCCGATCTGGATATGGTGTTGGGCGCCGTCGTCGTCGACGACGAGCTCAACCGGCGATCGGTGGAGCTCGGGGATGTGCAGGCGTCGAGCCTGGCGCTGGCAGCCGGCGCCGACGTCTCACCTTTTCCCGTCGCTACGCGCGCCTTGGTGCCGGCGCCTCAGGTGTTCACCAAGGGGACGGTTCTCGGTCATCTCAACATTCTCTCCAATTTCAAGGTGCCGGCGGCGTACCGCGTCGGACCGGACCGCCTGTTGCCGAGTTTCGGCCTGCGGGCTGCCAAGGGCCTCGCCTGGCAGAACGACTCCCTGGTGGCGGATGCCGGTGTGATCCCCGTAGACGGCGACGGCAACGTCTTCGTCGACTTCGTCGATTCGAGCTACAAGACGCAAGCCATCCCCGTCGGAGCCTTTTTTGAACACGGCCTTGTCCGGGGGGAGGTAAGCGACTCGGTTCGCCAGCATCTCGCCGGGGGGACCGTCGCGGTGCTCGTTCCTGACGCCTTCACGGGATCGCGGTTTCTTGATAGCCCGAGCGGTAAAGTGTTGAGTTATCTCGCCGGGGTAGCGGTCCTGAACAGCGGGCTTTCGGGGCGGTACTTGTCCGAACCCGTCGCGACGTGGCCGTTGGCTATCGGTTGGGCCGCCCTGCTGGTCCTCATCGGTACGGGCACGTCGCGCGCGCGGCGGGTGAGCCTCGCGACCTCGCTGGTGCCGCCGTTTGCCTGTATTGCGCTGCTGCTCGGCACCGACCTCGTCTTGCCGTGCGTGCAGCTGACGTTGCCTGCGGTCGCCGGCTGGCTGGCACGCATGGGGTGCCACCTGTTCTTGACGCTCTCGGACAAGCTGTCTTTGAGCAAGGATCTCGAACTCGGCCGTACGGTGCAACGTCTGCTCCTGCCGCGTACCCACGTCGGCGTCGTCGGACCATGGGAGTTCACGATCCACTATCAGCCGTTCGGGTCGATGGCCGGCGATTGGTTTCAGGTGTTTTTCGACGAGACGCTGCCGGGCGGCGGCATCGGCATCATCGCCATCGGCGACGGCGTCGGGAAGGGGCCAAGCGCGGCCTTGAGTACGGCCGTCATAGCCGGCGTCTGGCATCTCGAGAAGGAACGTTGGCGGCAAGAGGGTATCAACGTCGAGCGGCTGGTTCGCGCCATTGACGAGTCCGTCCGGGCGACCTTTAACGGCGAGATGTTCACGACCCTGTCGGTGGCGGTGCTTCATGAGGACTCGGTCGAGATCTCCGGATGCGCCTCGCCATTCTGGGTCCACTTAGAGGCCAACGGTCGCAGCGCCGAGGGGCGAGTGCTCAGGCTGCCACCGAACGACCCCTTGGGAATGACGCAAAGTAAACGGACTTACCAGCACCGCCCAAAAAGCGTACCGATGGCTGAGGGCGACGTACTCATGGCGTATACGGACGGTCTGATCGATGGGCTGAAGGGGTTGCGCAAGTTCTTTCTTATGGTCAAGGCCGACGATTTCGACTTTAATGCACCAGACTTGTTCGATCAGATCAGGCAGCTGGCGACTCGGGCCGGGGAAGACGATGTCCTGCCTGACGACTGCACGATGTTACTGATACGGCGGCAGCGATCGAAAGCGAACGCGCCGGGCGCCAAGGCCGGATGACAAAGATGTGGCGGTAGTATGGTCGCATTCAGAGTCGACGAAAAGAACGGGACGTTTTACATCCGCGGTATGATCGATGAGCACGCCGATTTCCGCGCCGTGTCGGCGGCGGCGACGATGCTCTGTCTCAATTTCCGCGATGTCGTCGGCTTCAGCAGCTCGGGAATACAACGTTTCATCGCCTTCACCGCGACGTGGTCGGACCGACCCGTCGAATTCCACGAGTGCTCGATGATCGTGGTCGATGCCTTGCTGACAGTCCCGTCTCTGGTCGGTCCGCCGGCGCGACAGGCGCGCATCGTCTCGCTTGAAGCCCCCTTCACGTGCAAGGCCTGTGATCATGACGCCTACGTCATGCTAGGCATCGAAGAGCTGTCCTTTGACGGGAACACGATTACCGGCCCGACCAAGCCGTGTCCGCGCTGCGGCACCGCGATGGCGCCGACCGAGCACATCGAGAGCTACGCGGCGCTGTTCGACACCGGCTCGGTCCCCAAATAAGGCACCTGCGGTGCAGGGGCTAGAAGGCTCGCAGCAGCACCCCGACGCGTCCCGAAGTCGCCGCATCCAAGTAAGGCGTGCCCGCGACCCAGCCCGGAGACTTGCGT
>JAYVBB010000332.1:0-5528 GCA_043750715.1 Pseudomonadota bacterium
GGATCAATGAGTAGAAGCGCAACAGCAGCCTCCTTCGAGCACAACGGGGAGAAACAGGCGAACCGATTGAACCCAATGAATACACGGGGCCCCTGACGCATAGAATGCGTTTCCGCGCGCCAGTCGCGAGTGTGGTGTAGTCGTAGCATATAATTGAAAAAGCGCCAATAAATTTAGCGGCAACCCTAGGTTACGGTCGATCGGCCTGAATCCCTTGGGCCAGAACGGTTTGAGCGCGGCATGCCGTTTTTTAGGCAGCCGCATCCCCACTTAGGAGTGGGCATCCGAGCAGCAGAATGCCTGCTTCCCGAGTGGTTTCGGGGGCCAAAATTCCTCTGTTCAAAGCCGCGTACTACCTCACCGCCGAGGCGTGCGCCGGGAGCATTACCTCCCAGACGCCGGACGCGCGGAATCTGCACTACGCCGCCTGAGCATCAGAGGTCGAAACCGACGCCCGCTTCGAGGCGGGGACCCTGCACTGCTCCGTCGACGGTTCCCGCGACGTACACGTAGAGCGAGGGGCTGCCCGCCAACAAACCGATCCCTCCGAAGGGTCCGCCCGCGCCGGCGTTGAAGCCCGAGTCGTCGTCGGCACCGAAGCCGGCGCCGAGCCCGAACTGCAGGTAAGGTCGCACGCCTCCACTCGCGAGGAAGTACTTCACGTCGACGTCCCCCGCGACGGCGAACGACGCGTCGCCGTCGTCGTCTTTCGCGCTCCCGTCCGTCGCGTCGTCATCATCATCGTCCGACGATTTTTCGGCGTTGACGTCGATCCAGCCGATGCCGGCTTCGAAACCCCATTGGCTCCCGAGATACAGAAAGTTGACGCCGTACGTAGCGGGACGCGGATTGTGATACCCGACGTTGAGCGTCCAGTCGGCGAAGCCTTCGGGAGCAATTCCGACCAAACCGGCGAAGGCCAAGAGCATCTTCAGAAGGAAACGGGGACTCATGAGTGGTCCATAGATTTTTTAGTAATTTCAGCCATTTATAGCATACCACGCAGCGCGCTCTGCCGCCGGAAAAATAATGATATGATCGCCGACCTTCTCAGGGAGGCCCCTCCGATGTCCCAGATATTCGAACTCGCGACCGAGCTCAAACCCCAAGGCGATCAACCGCAAGCGATCAAAGAGATCGTCGAGGCGATGAACGCCGGGGCGAAGAACCACGTCCTCATGGGCGTCACCGGATCCGGCAAGACGTTCACCATGGCGAACGTCATCGCGCAGCTGAACCGCCCGGCTCTCATCATGGCCCCCAACAAGACGCTCGCGGCCCAGCTGTTCGCCGAGATGCGGGAGCTCTTCCCCAAGAACGCCGTCGAGTACTTCATCAGTTACTACGACTACTACCAGCCCGAGGCGTACGTCCCGTCCAGCGACACGTACATCGCCAAGGACGCGTCGATCAACGACGACATCGACAAGATGCGCCACGCCGCGACGCGCTCCCTCTTCGAACGCCGCGACGTCATTATCGTGTCGAGCGTCAGCTGCATCTACGGCCTCGGCTCGCCGCAGGCCTATGCAAAGCTCATGGTCGAGTTGAAACGCGGCGGCGAGATGTCCCGCGACAAGCTGCTCCGAGCCCTGATCGACATCCAATATTCCCGCAACGACGTCAATCTGGAGCGCGGCTGCTTCCGGGTGCGCGGCGACACCGTCGACATCCTGCCTGCCCACCAGCGCGACGAGGCGGTGCGCGTCGAATTTTTCGGCGACGAGATCGACTCCCTGCAGTTGATCGACGTGCTGACCGGCAAGACGATCCGCAAGATCGAGGAGGTCTCGCTCTATCCGTCGAGCCACTACGTCACCGAGCGCAGCGACATGCAGACGATCGTGCGCGAGATCCTGCACGACCTGGGCATCCGGCTCCGCGAGCTCAAGGCGCAGAACAAGCTGGTCGAGTACCAACGGCTCGAACAGCGCACGATGCACGACATCGAATCGCTCGAGCACATCGGCTTCTGCCCGGGGATCGAAAACTACTCGCGCTACCTGACCGGCACGCCGCCCGGCTTCCCGCCGCCGACGCTGCTCGACTATTTCCCCAAGGACTTCCTGACGATCATCGACGAAAGCCACATCACGGTGCCGCAGATCGGCGGCATGTACCGCGGCGACCGCGCGCGGAAATCGATTCTCGTCGATTTCGGCTTCCGGCTCCCCGCCGCCATGGACAACCGCCCCCTGGCGTTCGAGGAATTCCAGCAGCGGGTCGGCCAGACCCTGCACGTCTCCGCGACGCCGGGTCCGTACGAGCTCCAGGCCTGCGGCGGCAAGATCAGCGAACAGGTGATCCGCCCGACGGGGCTCGTCGATCCGGAGATCGAGATCCGTCCGGCGAAAAACCAGGTCGACGACCTCTACGGCGAGATCCGCAAAGCGGTCGACCTCAAGGGCCGCGTCCTAGTGACGACGCTGACGAAGAAAATGGCGGAAGACCTCACTCGCTACTACGTCGAGATGGGCCTGAAGGTTCGCTATCTCCACGCCGACATCGAGAGCCTCGAGCGCGTCGAAATCCTGCGCGACCTGCGCAAGGGCGTGTTCGACGTGCTGGTCGGCATCAACCTGCTCCGCGAAGGCCTCGACTTGCCGGAAGTGCGCCTCGTCGCCGTGATGGACGCGGACAAGGAAGGCTTCCTCCGCTCGCGCTCGTCCCTGATCCAGGTGACGGGACGCGCGGCGCGGAACATCGACGGCCGCGTCATTTTTTACGCCGACCGCATGACCGATTCGATGAAGGCCGCCATCGAAGAGACCGACCGCCGCCGCACGATCCAGCGCGAATACAATACCAAGCACGGCATCGAGCCGCGCTCGATCATCAAATCTTTGCCCATTAGCTTGCGGAAACTTTACGGCTTGGACGACGACGAAGCCAAGATCGTCGACGACAAAACGGTCAAGGACCTGGACGAGGTCGGGGTGAAGTCTGCCGTCGAGCTCGACCAGATGATCCGGAAAAAGCAAAAAGAAATGAAGAAGTACGCGGCCCAGCTCGAGTTCGAGAGGGCGGCGGATCTCCGCGACGAGATCTCCCGCCTCCGCGATCTGATGCTACGCTTCGGCGGCGATGAAGAAATGACGAATGACCCGAAAGCGCCCGATGGTCAGTCAGCTCATTAAGGAAAAGCTGAAAGGTCTCCCGAAGGAGCCTGGCTGTTACCTCATGAAGGACGCCAAGGGCCGGGTGATCTACGTCGGCAAGGCGAAGAACCTCCGCAGCCGGGTCGGCCACTACTTCCAGCCCGCGGGCCGGCCCGACCTCAAGACGCGCGTGCTGTCGGGCGAGATTCACGACTTCGACGTCATCATCACGACGACGGAAGTGGAGTCGCTCCTGCTCGAGCGGACGCTGATCAAGCACCACAAGCCGCAGTACAACATCTTGCTCCGCGACGACAAGGAATACCCGTACCTCCGCGTCCAATTCGCGGAAAAATGGCCCCGTATCGAGAAGGTGCGCCGGCGCAAGGACGACGACGCGGTGTATCTCGGGCCGTTCGGCTCGGCCGGACAGCTGAAAGTGCTGCTCGACGCGACCTACCGCATCTTCCCGCTGATCCGCTGCTCGCGGCACGAGTTCGAGACGACGAAGCGGCCTTGCAATTACTTCCACATGAAGATGTGCCTCGGTCCCTGCACGCTGCCGGTGGATTCCGAGATGTACAAGTCGATGTTGCGGGACGCCGTCGACTTTCTCACGGGAAAGAACAAGGATCTGGTACGCGGTCTCAAGGACAAAATGCAGGCTGCCGCCGAGAAGGAAAACTTCGAGCACGCGGCGCTGCTCCGCGACCAGCTTTCGGCGTTCGCCAACGTCACCGAGAAGCAGGCCGTGGTCACCTTCGACGTCGAGGACGCCGACGTCGTCGGCTTCCGCCGCAACCCGACGCGCACCTCGTTTCACGTGCTGACGGTCCGCGAAAGCAAACTGGTCTCCAGCGACAGCTTCGTGCTCAAAGCCCCGGTCCAGACCGACGCCGAAGCCATGGTCGAGTTCCTGCTGCAATACTACGACGGCCGGAGCGTCGCGGCGGAGGTACTCCTCCCCTTCCCCATCGAGGACGACGACAACCTCCGCACGGTGCTGCTCGAAGGCCATCCGGACGTAGGCAAGCTGACGCTCAAATACCCGGAACGCGGCGTGCGCATGGATCTGGTCGACATGGCGAACAAGAACGCCGGCTACCGTCTGGACGAGGTCGAACGCGGCGTCGAGAAGACCCGCGTCGAGCTCGACGTCCTCAAGGAAAAGCTGAAACTCAGCCGCTTCCCCGAGCGCATGGAGTGCATCGACATCTCGAACATCCAGGGCACGGCGATCGTGGCGAGCGACGTCTGCTTCATCGGCGGCAAGCCGGCGAAGGACCTCTACCGGCACTACGTCGTCCAGACCGTCACCGGCGGGCCCGACGACTTCGCCTCGATCCGGGAAGTCGTGCAGCGCCGCCTGCGCCGCGGCGTCACGGAAAACGACCTCCCGGACCTGCTGATCATCGACGGAGGCAAGGGCCAGCTGAGCGCCGCGTTGGACGCCTTCAAGGAATTCCCCGAAGTGCGGCTGGACCTGATCTCGCTAGCCAAATCCAAGGTCGACAAGCGGGGCAGGAAGTACCGCTTCGTCGAGAGTGCTCCCCCGGAGAGAAGCTACGAGCGCGTCTTCTTCCCGGACCAGGACCTGCCGACTCCTCTCAACCCCGGCACACCCGAGTATCGCCTGCTCACCCAGATCCGGGACGAGGCCCACCGCTTCGCCATCACGCATCACCGCAAGCGGCGCTCAAAGATCTCGCACGGCTCCGACCTGGAAGACATTCCGGGCATCGGGCCGGCGATGCGGAAGCAGCTTTTGGAGACCTTCGCCGGCATCGACGGCCTAAAGAAGGCGTCGCTCGCTGACCTCAAAGCGATCAAAGGGCTCCGCGAGAGCGCTGCCGTCGCGCTCTTCTCCCGGTTCCGCGGCCAGGAAGAGGAAGCCCCTATTGAGCCGGTTCCCCAAAATCCTTCGTAAGCGAGTCGGCGCCTTCGTTCACGACGGCGGCCACGTGCGGAAACTGGGTTTCCAGGACGTGCGCGCTGGCCGTCGAGCAATAGGCTGAATCGATCGTGTCGGCGAAGACCTGCGTCGCGTAGGCTTCAGGGTCGTCGTGGCGGAGCGCTTCGAAGGCCTCGGCCTTCTTCGGGTCGAGGTCCTGCAGCAAGGCGGTCCCCAGCTTTTCCTTTTGACGCTTGAAGCGTTCGACGCGCCGGGTCATGTCGTTCTTCGAAGCGGCGGGAAGCTGGTCTCGAACGGCTTCGAGACGCTTGGTGAAGAACTCGGCGTAGGCCGACGCGAAGATGCGCAGGAGACCGTGATGAATGGCCTTGGCGTCGTTCCGCACGTAGATCATCAGATTGTCGCCCTCGGCCGACCAGCAGCCGTCGAGCTCGTACGACGTGCCGTTCTTCTTGCCTTCGGCGAAGAAGCGCTGCTCGGCGTCGGAAGGTGCGCCCTGGGAACATTTGGCCTTGACG
>JAYVBB010000333.1:0-3721 GCA_043750715.1 Pseudomonadota bacterium
GACCGGGAGCTGGCCCTGGCCTACCTCGGCAAGCTGGACGCCGAGCTCGCGCGGTGGCTCGAGCACCCCGAGGCCGTCCGGCGGCTCGCCGACGACGGCGGGTTCGCCTCCGTGTTCTTCGGAGGCGGCACCCCGAGCCTGTTCACCGCCGAGTACGAGCCCCTATTCGCCCGTTTCCGCCCGCTGCTCCGCCCGGGCGCCGAGGTCAGCCTCGAGGCGAACCCCGACGACTGCTCCGACGCCAACCTCACGGCGTGGCAACGCCTCGGCGTCACCCGCCTCTCCATGGGTGTCCAGACTTTCGAGGATGGCGGCCTGAAGCAGCTCGGCCGCGCCCACTCGGCGGCAACGGCGGCCGAAGCGATCCGGCGGGCGCTCGCCGTGTTCCCGAACCTCAACATTGACCTGATCTACGGCTGGACGGGGCAGGACCTCCACGCCTGGGACCGGGACCTGACGCGCGCCGTCGAGCTCGGCGTCCCGCACCTCAGCCTCTACACTTTGACCTTCGAGTCGCGGACGCCGCTCGGGCGCCAGGCCCGGCGCGGGCTGGTGGCGCCGCTCGGCGACGCCCGGCTGGCGCGCTACTACGAGCTCGCGAGGCAGCGCCTTCAGGCGAGCGGTTACATGCACGACGAGGTCTCCAACTGGAGCAAGGCGGGCGCGACCTGCCGACACAACTGGATCTATTGGAGCGACCGGCCCTATCTCGGCATCGGCGCCGGGGCGCACGGCTACTTGGCGGACGACTCGGGACCGGGCCTTCGTTACGCTTACGGAAGAAACGACCGGTCGTTCGTCAAAGGCGAAGCGGCGGGATTGCCTCAGTTCGAGCCCGACCGCGATGCCGCGGCCTGGCTGACCGAGGTCGTCGGCTCGTCGCTCAGGACCTCCAAGGGCGTCGACCTGCGACGCCTCGAAGCCCGCCTCGGCCGGCCGCTCGGCCGCTCGCTGCTCCTTTCCGAAGCCGAGAAGCGGGGGATCATATCTATAGATCCGACGTCGGGAAGGCTGCTCTTGGCCCCCAAGGAGTGGTTCCGGGAGAACGCCTGGGCCGTGGAAGTCATCGCAAATCTGTCTTAATTCTGCCGACGGTAAGACCCTGGAATTCCGTCTCTCCCCGTTTTCTTAATGAAATCCTCAGATACCCTCGGCTAGGCTGCCGTCCTTCGACTCGAGGAGTGCCTTTTGACGAGACGGGAACGCATCGGTACGTGGATCTGGCGAGTGACGTTCGCGTCGCTGGTCGCCGCGACCGTTGGCGGGTTCTACGTCTGGTGGCGCGACACCGTCATCCCGTCGAGCGAGGCCGTGGCCCAGACCAGCATGGTGGACGGCCACACCGGTACTCCGGTCGACTGCAACTGCAACCTGGCGTCGACCCCGGCCGAGCCGGCGGCCGAGACGGCGGACGACCTGGCCGACCTCGACCTAGAGGCTGAGGCCGACTTCGAAACCGAGGCCGAACCGGTCGCCCAAGCCCAGTCCAAGTCGATCGAGGAGGTCCTCGAAGCCAAGAGGGCGGCCGCCGAGACGATCATGTTCCAGTCCCGGATCATCGGCCCCTACGCGCTCAGCATCCGCGACAACCTGAACGAAATGGTCATCGGAACCTATCTGGCCGCCGAGGGCCTGGGCGGCCAGCGCCTGGACCGGGTGCTCAACTCGGTGCCCTCGCAGCTCCCGACCCACGGCTACGTCTCGAGCGGCTTCGGCACCCGCCGCTCTCCGTTCACGCGCCGCCGCGTGCACCACAACGGCGTCGACTTCGCCGTGCCGCGTGGCTCCCCGGTCTACGCGACCGCCGACGGCGAAGTGACCTTTTCGGGCTGGTACCACGGACTGGGCAAAATGGTCGTCGTCGACCACGGCTACGGCATCGTCACCCGGTATGGCCACAACTCGGAGCTCGTCGCCAAAGTCGGGGATCACATCCTCCGCGGCGAAGTCATAGCCAAGGCTGGCAGCACCGGACGGAGCACCGGCTCGCACGTGCACTATGAAGTCTGGATCAACGACCACGCCATCGATCCGGCCCGCTTCATGTTCGACATTCCCGGCCGCGAAGGGACCGCCGTCGCGATGGATCCCTTTTCGGGCCGCCGCGTCGAACCGAGCCTCGGCCTGGCGATGGGCGGCGACGGCACGTCGGCGCCGCGCCTGAAGAACCTGCAGCCGAAGCACGACATCGACCGCTCGGCCGGCAACGTCGGCATCATGGGGCTCTTCGCCCTCGGCGTCTTCTGGCTCGCCTGGACCTTGGTGCCGAAGAAGAGAATTGCGCTGAGAGCCTGATTCGGCGGATTTTTAGTTTGTAGGGGAGGGCCTCCGGCGGAGGCTCACCATTGGCGATCCTCAGACCGCCGTCCGGAGCCGCGCCCTCGTGGGCGGCTCCAGACGGCGATCTTCGGATGGCGAGCAGCGATTTTGTATTCAAGAGTCGCGACTCGCGGCGGCGTCGGCGGGCAGCAAACCGCCAGCCAACGCAAGCGTTGGCAAGCGACGTTGCTCCTGGCCCGATGCCGGTCCCCCTTCCTTAAAGAAGGAAGGGGGACCGGCATCGATCAGGCCTCATTCTTTAAGGAAGGATCCTCCTCCCATTCCTCGAGCCAAAATCCCAGGGCCTCTTTCAATAGCGCATCACGGGACAGCGTGCGCCCCCGGCAGCTGGCAGCCTTCATGGCACGGTCGACCAACTCGTCGACGTCCCGCTGAGTGCACGATTGGAGCGAATACCCTGCGAAGTCCACCTTGCCGACGAGCTCGCGTACTTGCCGGCCACTCTTTCCTCGAATTCCGTCGAAAAAGATGCGGAAGTTTGCCGGTGTTAGCCGCGGCGCGACGATCGTGAGATTCGTGATGGAAGTCTCGCTCTTGACCACTTGTTCACGGAACGCGGGGAAACGCTCGAGCAATCGGGCGACCTGGGTGCGCTTCCAAAATTGATTCGGCGTCAGCCCAATCCGGCGAGCGAGATCCTCGGAAGAAAGCAAAAGGTAGCCTGAAGCGTTTCTCCGTAACAACTCACCTACGATATCGACCGACTCCAGCGTGATTTCGCGCTCGCGCGCATGCAGCGATTTGGCTTGATCCACTAGCTTGTCGACGTTTTGACGGAAGGGATTCATGGGTTCCTCCTGGTTACGGCGACAATATAACCCCGACATTTTTTGACACGGAACGACGACCCTCTACGTCACGCCAGAATGCCAGAACGGAAGTGTCGAAATCAGTTTGAATGCGCACGAATCTGTAAAACCGAAAAATTCAAGTCTCACGCCAGTTTCGGCCACTAACGACGAATTTTGCCGGACGTTTTTCTCGTCAACCTATTTCTTCCGATTCGAAAATATGTCCGCCCTCTCCTTCCTTAAGGAAGGAGCGCTCGGACGATGGTTCCCCCCGGCCCTTCTTTAAGGAAGGGTTCATTGATTGCCGCGCCCGGCCGACAGCAATCTCGCTTGCCAACGCGCAGCGTTGGCTGGCGACTTGCCGGCCGATCGACGTCGCTACAACTTGCCTGTGTCCCAAACAAGATCATTACCCGCCATCCGAAGATCGCCGTCTGGAGCCGCCCACAAGGGCGCGGCTCCGGACGGTGATCTGCGGATCGCCGGTGGTGAGCCCCTGCCGGAGGCCCTCGCACCCGGCGCGGCGCAGCCGAGCCAGACTAGCCCAAAAAGAAGAACCGGTGACACTTTGCAGCGTCACCGGCGAGACC
>JAYVBB010000334.1:0-2078 GCA_043750715.1 Pseudomonadota bacterium
CCGACCCGCGTGACCACCGAAGCCGAAATGCGCGCCTACGTCGAGGACGCCTTGGCGCAGCAGGACAGGGGAACGGCACTGGCATTCGTGATCGTCGACAAAGCGACAGCCGAGGTCGTCGGCTCGACGCGCTACGGCAACATCGACAAGACGCACCGGCGCGTCGAGATCGGCTGGACCTGGGTTTCAGCGGCTTTCCGCCGCTCGCACGTGAACACGGAAGCGAAGTTTCTGCTTCTCAGCCATGCTTTCGACATCCTCGGATGCAACCGCGTCGAGCTCAAGACGGACGCCCTGAACGACCGCTCCCGCCAAGCGATCCAACGGATCGGAGCCAAGCAGGAGGGGATTCTGCGCAGCCACGTCATCACGTGGTCGGGCCGCGTCCGGGACACCGTCTACTTCAGCATCATTCGGGATGAATGGCCGGCGGTCCGCGCTAACCTGTGGGCGAGGGTCCACAGGTAAAGCCCCGAAATCACGCGGCTCTGTGACCTCGAGGTGACACCGCATTCTGACTCCCTTCGTGAATCCGGGGAGTTAGGCGGTGGCACATTGCCTGCTTTACGTACCGCGGCAACTGGAAACCCTAGAGGAGTCTCTCACCATGGTGTGCAACGCCACTCGCAAAAATATCGTGCTGGGCCTGATGCTGGCCGCTGCCTATGCCGTCTTCGCAACCCCCGGCCAAGCAGCAGAGCTCGAATCGACCAAAGTCGCCCCGATCACCGCGCCTTCCGACGAAGCCGAAGACCAAAAGCGCTTCGCCGCGGAAATCAAGCCGTTACCGATGATCGTGACGCTGCTTCCCGGCTCGGTCGGCTTCGGCGGCGAATTCGAAGCGAAGATGAGCCGAAATTTTACGGTCTTCGCCGACGCGTCCTATCTCCACGTAAAGCTCAGCAACAAAATGCTCACCGACATCCAGGACGACCAGGACGAGCCCGACAGCGTCCCGCGCGACTTGACGGTGACGTCCATGTCGGCCGGCGGCCGCTATTATGCCGACGCCTTCGCGAGCAGCTGGTACACCGGCGCCAAAGTCGGCGGCGGCACGGCGCACGTGAATTGGGCTTACGCTGACGAACGTTACGATGACGACAGCCTGTTTTACATGGCGGGTGTCGAGGCGGGTTATCGCTGGCTATGGGATTCCGGGTTCCTGATTCGTTTGGGCTTCGGCATGAATGCCACGATGATTCCCCACCGGGAACTCACCCAGGTTGCGGCAACCGACGCCGGCAGCGGCGAGAAGGATATCGAAGACAAAGCCCCGACTCGGAAGACGCAGGGCTCGGCGGCTTTCGACTTCGGTCTCGGCTACACCTTCTAAGAGGCCACCATGACGAAGTTCGCGCCCCCTCTTCTGCTGGCTCTGATCACTGTCAGCGCCTGCGCCACGACCGACAACCCAAGGATCGAGATCCTCCGAAGCGACGCCCCCCTTGGCAAAGAGTGCGGGGCGGTCGGCGCGGTGCGAGGCGAGTCGCTCTGGGGGCGGGAATACGCCGAAGCCGACCTCCGCAACGCGGCCGACGCTTTGGACGCAACCCTGGTGGTCCTTTCCAAGGAGCGCGACGCGATGGGCGTCGTCGAGCTGGCGGGCGAAGCCTACGCCTGCAAGAGTACCGCCGAGTAGTCAGCTTTCGGGCAGAATGCGGGATCACTCTTTGCAAAGTCGGTCGGCGCGAGGTTCCTTCGCCTACCAGCAGGAATCCAGCGCCAATTCCCCGCTCTGCTGTCGACTCTCTCGACAGCCAACCGTCCCCAAGGAGTACTCTTATGGAAAGCAAAGTGATCAGCATCAACTTCGAGGTCATGAAGGCCAAGGCGAAGGAAACCAAAGACCGCGCCTTAAGCGGCATTCTCAGCAAGGGCATCGAGCTGTCCAAAAAGCAGCTCACCGCACTCCAGAAGGCCAAAAACAACCTAGGTTGATCCTTAGTCTCTTTCCCTCAAAGAGGAAGACCGCCGCTGGTAGGCGGTCTTTTTCCATTTGCTCTCAGTGGTCGGGATTGTTCGGATGCTCTGTCTTGCCGTTTTTCATCCGTTCCATTTTCATGGCATCCTCGGGCATT
>JAYVBB010000335.1:0-7172 GCA_043750715.1 Pseudomonadota bacterium
CGAGGAAACGAACCAGATCGACTTCTCCCACAACCCGTTCTCGATGCCCCAGGGCGAGATGAAAGCCCTGGAAACACAGGATCCCCTGACCATCAAGGCGTTCCAGTACGACGTCGTATGCAACGGCTATGAACTGTCGTCGGGAGCGGTACGGAACCACAAGCCCGAGATCATGTACAAGGCCTTCGCCATCGCGGGCCACGCCCCGGAAGTCGTCGACACCAAGTTCGGCGGCATGATCCGCGCCTTCAAATTCGGCGCCCCGCCGCACGCCGGCATCGCCCCGGGCATCGACCGGATCGTGATGCTGCTCGCCGACGAGTTCAACATCCGCGAGATCATCGCCTTCCCGCTCAACCAGCGCGGCCAGGATCTGCTGATGAACGCGCCCGCCGAAGTGCTAGATAAGCAGCTGCGCGACGTTCACATCAAGATCGATCTGCCGCCCGCCGCGAAGAAGTAAGAGCCCCGAAAAAGAGCGAGGCCGCGGGCAAGAGTCCCGCGGCCTCGTTATTTATGGAGCTACTTTATTTGGAGCCGGAGCCGCCGCCCGAGCCGGAACCTTTTTTCTTCTTCACTTTGATCGCTTTGATTATGACGCGGATGTCGGCCTTGCCGATGCCGCCTTCGGAGAGCTTGTCGCCATCGAGCTCGAACTTCTGTTTGCTGATTTTCACCGGCACGTCGAAGCTCAGGTCTTTGGTGACGGTCTTGTCGCAGTTCGTGACTTTGCCCCCGATGTTGAGCGTGTCGCCTTCATGGGCGATCAGCTTGGCGCCGTCGGAGCCGCCGATCGTGTAGTAGTAAGGGGTGAAGGTGGTGTCGTTCTGCATGAAAGTGCTGTCGGTCTTCCACTCGTTCCGGAGCTTCTTGACCAGCTCCAGACCGTCGCTCGCCTTGACAATGGGTTCCCAACGCAGGCAGCGCTTGTTCCCGGCGCCGCCGTGGAAGAGCACTTTGACGAGAAGGCCGTCGCCCACGACGTCGTCGTCTTCCGGATAGTTTTCCGGATTTTCCAGGGGTTCACCAGCTGCCGGGGCGGCAGGGGCCGCAGGGGCCGCAGGCTCTGCCGCGTCGCCGTAAGCGGAGACCGAAGAGCCGTCCTCGCTACCGCTGCTGCACGCAGCAAGGCCAAAAGTCGTCAGTGAGATCAACGTGATGAGCGAGTGGGTGCGGACTTTCATCCTGGAACCTCCAAACCTGAATTGTGGTGACAAAGACCAGGTTCGGCTGGACGGGACGACTTCTTGCGTAATAATCGCCAATACCTTTTTTGGCGTTTGATTTCAGAGGGCTGCAGCGACGCCCAAAGACCGAATTTCCGCCAACCCCGTTTGACGTTCCGTCAGGGTTGGTCGTAACTCCGCAGTTTTCTCTCAAGAAATCCGTTTTTTTGCCGATCAGTAAATGCTGAATGGAGACCGGCATGCGTCAAACGATCAAGTCATTGATGCTCATCCTCGTGACCCTTTCCTTCGTCGCTTGCACCGCGTCGGGCGGCGGCAAGAAGCGTGGCGCGACCGGCAACGGCGCGGACGAAGCCGACGACCCGGGGACCGACGGCGAAACGAAGACCGCCTGCCTCGCGGGCTTCAACGTCATCAACGGCAAGGAAACGTCCGACTATCCGTCCGTCGGCCTGCTGGCCGAACTCGACGAAAAGAACGTGATCGGCGGCACCTGCTCGGGCACGTGGGTCGGACCCAACACCATGATCACCGCGGCGCACTGCATCACCGCCGGCAGCGAGACCGAGCTGGTCTTTCTCAAAGGCAACTCCGTCAGCACGGGCGAGACGATTCAGGACGCGGAGAAAATCGTCGCGACCGGCGTCAAACCGACCAAAGTCATCATCAACGCGGAAGAGCTGAAGCACGGCAACCTCGAGAACGACCTGATCGAGATGAACATCGCTTACAAAGACATGGCGATCCTGATCTTCGCTTCCGACGTCGCGCCCGCGACGACGAAAATTCTCAACCGCCACCCGACCAACAAGGAAGCCGCGGTCATCGTCGGCTTCGGCGCCACGTCTTCCGCCGTGCGGACCGCGGAAGCCGGTGAGAAGTCGATCAAACGCGTGGGCAAGAACCACGTGGTCGTCCGCGACGAGCTGAACGAGGCCTTTCCCGACCTGCTCATCATGTTCGGACGGGGCGATACCAAGGACGCGAGCGGCAAGGCGATCGACTCGCTGTCAGGCGCCGGCGACTCCGGCGGCCCGATCTTCATCGACGGGGCTCTGGCGGGCGTGGTCAGCAACGGCGCGGACTCTGCCGAAGTCAAAAACCTGGCAGAACAGGTGGGAGAGAACGCCGACAACATGACGGTCTACGCGGCGCTCGATTCGGCCTTCGCCAAAGCGCTCCTCGACAAAGCCAAGAAAGCCGGCGCGAAGTTCACGCTCGGCGCCGGCGCCGACTCGACGCAGCCTGCCGCGGGCTCTGGCAACAACAGCTCGTCGTGCCTGACGGAGTTCGAAGACTCCGGCGAGGCAGACGACTACTGAAGCCCCGACGGGCTTACGTTTCGGCTTCCGGCTCGCCCGCCGCCCCGTCGACCACCTGGTCGGGCGGGATGGTTTCGATGACGGTCTTGCAGGACGGGCAAATCTTTCTCGTGCCGTCGCGCTTCGTCGTCTTCTCGGTGAGGATCGGGAAGTTGCAGTTGTCGCACTTGTGGTTGACCGGCTTGTCCCAGACCGCGTACTGGCAGCCCGGATAGTTGGTGCAACCCCAGAACGTCTTGCCGGTACGGGTACGGCGCGGAACCAGCATCCCGGAACACCCTTCTTCCGGGCATTTGACGTCGGACTGTGGGCTCTTCACCGTCGGGCAGCTCGGGTAGTCGGCACAGGCGATGTATTCGCCGTAGCGACCCGAACGAATGATCATGTCCTTGGTGCACTTCGGACACTTGTCGCCCGAATACTTCGGTTCGTTGACGATGATCTTGCCGTCGTTGTCCCGGACGAACTCGCGGGTGTTGCGGCACTTCGGGTAGGCCGAGCAGCCGAGGAACTCGCCACGCGAAGACCATTTGATGTGGAAGACGCCCTCGCAGCGGTCGCATGTGATGTCGGTCGGCTCCGACGACGCTTTGACGTTGCGCATCTTGGTTTCGGCGGTCTTCACCGCGATCGCGAACGGGCTGTAGAAGTCCTCGAGAATCGAGCGCCATTTGACGGTGCCCTCTTCCACTTTGTCGAGCGTCTCTTCCATCCCGGCGGTGAACAGCACCGACAGAATCTCCGGGAAAGACCCGACGAGGAGCTCGTTCACCTTTTCCCCGAGCACGGTCGGCTCGTAGCGGTTGTCCGCCTTCTTGATGTAGCCCCGGTCGACGATCGTCGAAAGAATCGTCGCGTAAGTCGACGGCCGGCCGATGCCTTTTTCGTCGAGTTCCTTGACCAGCGAGGACTCGTTGAAGCGCGGCGGTGGCTGCGTAAAGTGCTGCTCGAGGTCGATTTTCCTGAGCTTGACCGCTTCGCCCTCTTTCAAAGGCGGCAGCAGATTCGCTCCCTCTTCCGCGTCGTCCTCGCCGCCTTCGTCGGCGCGCTTTCTTTCCTCGTCCGTGCCTTCTTCGTAGACTTCGAGGAAGCCTTTGAAGAGCAGGCGGGAGCCGGTCGCGCGGAGCCCGATCTTGCCGCCGTCGGCGTCGAAGTCGACCGACATCTGGTCATAGATCGCGGGCTTCATTTGGCAGGCTACGAAGCGGTTCCAGACCAGGCGGTAGAGAGACATCTGATCCTTGTTCAGGACCTTGGCAACCTTGTCCGGGGAGTATTCGAGCATGGTCGGGCGGATGGCTTCGTGCGCGTCCTGGGCCGACTTTTTGGATTTATAGGCGTTGGGCTTTTCCGGCACGTTTTCGGCGCCGTACTTGTCCTTGATCATCACGCGCACGGCTTCGATCGAATCGTCGGAGAGGCGGGTGGAGTCGGTACGCATGTACGTGATCAGACCGACCGGACCTTCCCCTTCGATGTCGATACCTTCGTATAGGCTCTGCGCGACCGACATCGTCCGCTTCACGTTGAAGCCGAGCTTCCGGTAGGCTTCCTGCTGCAGCTTCGAGGTGGTGAACGGCGGCACGGGATTTTTCTTTCTTTCCCTCTGCTGCACGCTGCGCACGACGATCTTGCCGCCTTCGACGCGCTTCTTCACGCTGGCGGCTTCTTTTTCCGTCGTGACGCGGTAGTCTTTGCCGACTTTCTGGCTGTCGACCGCGGTCAACCGCGCCATCACCGGTGGCGGGTCCTTGGCGTCGAGGCCGATGTCGACCGTCCAGTACTCGTCCGGCTTGAACTTCCGGATCTCGGCTTCGCGCTCGCAAATGAGGCGCACGGCCACCGATTGAACGCGGCCGGCCGAGAGGCCCCGCTTCACTTTTTTCCAAAGCAGCGGACTAATCTGATAGCCCACGAGGCGATCGAGGATCCGGCGGGCCTGCTGTGCTTCGTACTTGTTCTTGTCGAGCTCGCCGGGCTTGCTGATGGCGTCCTGGACGCCTTTCTTCGTGATCTCCTGGATCAGCACGCGCTGCATCTGGCCCTTCGGCTTGTCCAGCTCGGACGCGATGTGCCAGGCGATGGCTTCGCCTTCTCTATCAGGGTCAGGCGCGAGGTAGACCATCTCCGCGAGCTTGGCCGCCGTCGTGATTTCCTTCAGGATCTTTTCTTTGCCGGGGATGGTGACGTATTGCGGCTCGAAGTTGTTCTCGACGTCGACGCCGAGCGAGCGGTCCGGCAGGTCTTTGACGTGGCCCTTGGAAGCCAGAACCTCGTAGTCCTTGCCCAGGTATTTCTTCAAGGCCTTGACCTTGGTCGGAGACTCGACGACTACCAGGTACTTCGCCATGTCGGTCCTATCTCAGTTGAATAGATCCTTGGTACGCCCGACCAGCATCGCAGCGAGATCCGCTGCCGACGGCCCGAGCGGCAGGACGGTCAAAACCTCGACAAGGTACGACTCGATTTCCTGCTCGTCCCAATCGCGTGTATCGAGAACCCTCAGGCCTTCGATCAAGCGCTCGGCCAGATCCAGGTTGATCAGGCCTTTGCGTCGACAAATGTACACGGCCCGCCTGAGAAGCGGATGAATGGCGAGGCGTTCCAGCGCGTGATCGATCCGAATGTGCTCCGAAACGGGCTGAAACATGCTCAACGTGTCCATCAGGTTGCCCGTCATGGCCGCCTGATCCATCCAGTCGAGGGCTTTGCCGATGCCGTCCCGCGAATAGCCCTGTTCGGTCAGCTGCTCACGCAGCAGGCGGACTTCTTCCGGGGCAATACCAGAGCGATGGACGAGGTCAGCAATGCTATGCAGCGCTTGCCACCAGTCTTGACCGGCATCTATGGTATTGGTCAATCGAGCCTCGGATTAATGCTTTGCGGGTACCTCCAGTGGTAGCATCGCCGTCTATGCCGCGCAAGAGCTTAGCCTTTTAAGAGGGTTGCGCCCGAGGCAAAGGATTGGGCTCCGTCGGCGATCAGAGTCTCGCTGCCTGTCGCGCGGACGTCGCCCGGCGGATGGATGAGGGCCAGCACTTCGCGGCCCTCGTCGAGGGCCAAGCGAGCCGTCACCAGGGCACCCGAGCGGGCAGCCGCCTGCATCACGAGGGTCGTCGGGCAGAGACCCGCGATGATCCGGTTGCGTGCTGGAAAGTCGTGCGGGAGGCTGGGAGCCGGCCACAGACGCTCGGAAACGAAGAGGCCGCCCCGCGCCTGGATCTTGTCGAAAATCCTTTTGTTTCCTGCGGGATACAATGCTGCGAGGCCTCCCGCGAAGATGCCGACGCAGGACTCCGGGGCGGAGCTGGCGAGGACGCCGTGATGGGCGGCGATGTCGCAGCCGAATGCTCCGCCGCTGACCACCAGAATCCCCCGGTCGGCGAGGAGCTGGCCGATGGAAAAGCTCTCTCTCATCGCCAACGCGCTTGCCTTCCTCGATCCGACCACGGCAACGGCAGGACGGGCGAGAAGTCCGACGTCGCCCCGCATCGTGAGAGCCAGCGGCGGATCCCGGATGAGGCGGAGCAAGGCCGGATAGCGCTCGTCCGCCCAGGTCACATAAGTGGCAGCATTGGCAGCCACCGCCTCGAGGTGAAGCCGGGCCATAGGAAGCAAAAGTTCGCGCGGTACCCCGACCGGGAGCAGGGCACGGACCTCGTCGAAGTAGTCGGCCCATTCCGCCGGCGTCATCGCCGTCGCGCAAGGGGTCGAAAAAAGGGGCGCGTCGACGGGAGGCGGCGACCACCGGTTCAGGATCTGCGAGGAGACGTGCGACAACGTGTGGAGCGGGGAGATGGGCATGCGTCGCAAGTTAGCCCGAAAGCCGCCGCGGCGCGAAGGACATGCTGTCGTCAGGTCGGACGCGGCGCCGGACCGTTTTTAAGCGGACGAAGAGGCTCCGCCGACAGCTTGCCGACGTACGACCGGACGGTTTCGATGAGCTGTTTGCGAGCCACGGGCTTGCTCAGACACTGGTCGCAACCTGCTGCCATACAACGCTCCTGCTCGGCCCGCATGGCATGGGCCGTCAGAGCGAGGATCGGCTTTCGGTAGCCGAGCCGGCGAAGTTTCTGCGTGGCTTCGTAGCCGTCCATCTTCGGCATCTGAATGTCCATCAAAATGACGTCGAACTCTTCCGCGGTTGCTCTCTCGACCGCGCGTTCCCCGTCCTCGGCCAGCTGCACGATGGCTCCGGCGTGCTCCAGCATTTTCTTCATCAGGGCACGGTTGTCGCGCGCGTCGTCGACGACGAGGACGCTGACCCCTTCGAGCTGCATGCGATCGGGCGAGGCTTCCGGCGTGGCGACCGGATCCGGATCGAGAAGCTCTGCCGCGTCTACCAACGCTTCCTGGTCGATCCGCCCGACGTCGACGCTGATTTCGAACGCCGAACCTTTGTTCTTCTCGCTCGTGGACAGGACCACGTCGCCGCCGAGAAGGCGCGCGAAACTCCGCGAAATGGCGAGCCCGAGGCCCGTGCCGCCGAACTTCCTCTTGGTCGAGCTGTCGGCTTGCATGAACGGCTGGAAAAGGCGCTGCGCTTCCGCGGCCGTCAAGCCGACGCCCGAGTCCGAAATGAGCGCGCGCAGAACGGCCGAGTCCTTGAGGGGGTCCTGCTGCAGGCTCAACTTGACCGAAACGAAGCCGGTCGAGGTGAACT
>JAYVBB010000336.1:0-2234 GCA_043750715.1 Pseudomonadota bacterium
TTGTGACGATGTTCCGGCAGTTGGCGAGGCGGGTGTCGATCAGCGGTCCGGCATCGACGTGCAGCCCGTAGTGCTCGATGTGGGAGCGGAGCTGCATGAAGAAGCCGATCACCCGTTCGACGCAGACGATGTACACGAGAAACCGCAGCCCGATGTCGAAGGCCAGGACGACGCCGATCACGATGCTGAAGCTGACGATGATTCCTATCGCATCGGTCACCATGGCGCGGCGGACGGCGCGATGATCCGGCCAAAGTTTGATGCCATGCTGGATGTGGCGGTAGAGCATGCCTACGCCGCCGAACACGAAGAGGGATACCCACCACTGGTTCCGGATCACCCAGCGGCCGAGCGACGAAGCTGCCTGATATTCCTCGGTGCTGGCGGTCGGGCGCTCGGGATCGGCCAGGTCCTTGCCGTTTTGCTTGTGGTGGAGCTTGTGCAGCTCTGCGTAGAGGCCATGCGGCCAGAAAATGAAGTACCCGAAGCAGCGCGGCACGAACTCGTCGAAGTAGTACCACCCGCTCAACGTGTGATGAATGGCGTCGTGGCTCGTGATCATCACGGCGCTGTAGTAGACCGCGGTCAGCAGTGCCAGGGCGAAGAAAAGCAGCGGCTTGTCTACCCAGAAAGTCAGGAACAGCAGCGAGTTCAACACCACCATGTGCGTCAGCGCCAAACGGAAGCCGTGGCGGGCGTCGACCGCCGTCAGGCCGTCGACCGCTTTTGACAAAGTCCGCGGGTCGATGCTCATCCTTTTTTCACCAGGACGAGTACGACGTAGCGGGACGACTTGGCCACGAAGCGGTGCGCGGCCGTCGCCGTTGCGAGCTCTTTCCAGTCCCCCCTGCTCATGCCGCGAGTCAGAGGATTGGTTGCCGCGAGCATGCGCCGGCCGGCGGCGCTGGATCCGAGGCGGACGACGAATTCGCTGAGCCACTGCAGAGGGCGGGTCACCCGCCGGGTCCAGTCGTTGAGCGCTATGACCTTGAATCCTGCGGCCTCGGCGCCGCGCCGGTACTCGCCGATGGACGAAAAGTCCGTCCAGCCCCAGACGTTCTGGACGATTCGGGTACGGGGGTCCTGCAGCATTCCGCCGCGCTCGTCCTTTTCCCACATGAAGTCGACGACGACCAGGCGGCCGCCCGGCTTGAGCACGCGCGCCGCTTCGGCGAGGAACCGCGACCGGTCCGGGAAGTGGAACGCCGCTTCGAGGCAGAAAACCTTGTCGAAGGACGCTGGTGTGAACTGCAGGTTCATCGCGTCGCCGGCGCGGTAATTGAGACCGCGAGTGTTCGCATAGAGGGTCTGGGCGATCTGAACGTTTTCGGGCAGCAGGTCGACGGCTTCGACTTCCGCTCCCGGGTGCGCTTCGGCGAGGTAGAACGAGCTCTTGCCTCGGCCGCAGGCGACGTCGAGCACGCGGTCGCCGCGCTGGATTCCGAGAAAGGCCGCGGCTTTGCGCAAGAGACGGTGCTGCGTCGCGGACAAATGCAGATGGTTGGGAATGAGATTCAAAAAGATGAGCGGACCGCGCCAAAAAAAATAGCCGAGGTTCAACAGCTCCGGTCCCCATCCCATGGCCCGAAGCATACGCAAGGTAATCGGCTGGCCCGCGTAGACCTGAGTAAGAGGTCCGACGCCGGCGGATTTGGTGGCGGCATGCATAGAACTAGTATCCCTGACCTCGGCTCGGTGAGGCAACGCGGCAAGACGTGCCCGGCAAGGACTGCCCGTCGCGCTGCCCCCGGGGACGCCTGATATCATAAGGTGTATGACATCCTCCACCGAGCGGGACGTCTTGCGCCTCGTGCGCGACCTGATGCTCCCGGACGACAAAACCAACTGGCGTCATTTCGCCGAGGCCTACGCATGCCTTGCGGCGGTGACGGTGTTTTGGCTTTGGCTGAGGCCTTGGTGGCTCTATCCTTTTCTGGTGGTGCTCGTGGGCGCCTTCGTTCAGGCGAGGATCAGCGCTCTAGCGCACGAGGCGAGCCATTTTCTGCTCTTCAGGAACCGCAAGCTGAACGACTTCGTCGCCGACGGGCTCTGTATGTTCCCGCTTCTCGGAAGCGTCAAGCGTTACCGGGAGATCCACCTCGCCCATCACTGGCACGCCAACGATCCCTCCCTCGATCCGGATCTGGCCCGCGTCACGAAACTGTATCGCTTGAACTACCCTTTGAGCCGGCGCAGCTTTTACCTGGGTTTCCTGCTGAAGCAGCTGACTCCGC
>JAYVBB010000337.1:0-4165 GCA_043750715.1 Pseudomonadota bacterium
CCGCGGAGCCATTGGACACCAACGCCGAAACGCTGCGCCTGATCCTCGCGAAAACCGCTTGCCACGCCGCCGTGCGCTCGGGGGAAGAGCTACCAGCCAACGAGTTGAAGCAGCTGCTCGGGGAAGCCAAGACCGTCGACTTCTTCCACACCTGCCCGCACGGCCGGCGCGTCCTGCGCTGGTGGTCGCGTGGCGAGGTCGGTCGCTGGTTCGACCGCTGATCGTGGGCAAGCGTCACCTTGTCATCGCCGGCCCGACGGGATCCGGTAAAACCGCGCTGGCCATCCAGTCCGCGCTAGCGCTCGGCGGCGAGATCGTCAGCTGCGACTCGGTGCAGGCCTACCGGGGCTTCGACGTCGGCTCTGCCAAGGCGACCCGGGACGAGCAGGCAAAGGTGCCCCATCATCTGCTCGACGTCGTCGACGCGGCGGACGACTTCGACGCCGGGAAGTACGCGCAAGCGGCGCGCGCCGTCATCGACCAGTTGCATGCCGCGGGCAAGGTTCCCGTGGTGTGCGGCGGCACCGGCCTCTACCTCCGGGCTCTGCTCGGGCGCGGCTGGAACTCCGAGCTGCCAGGCGATCCTGAGCTCAAGCGGCGGCTGGAGCTGGAGGAGACGCCGACGCTCTATGCGCGTCTCGCGGCCCTCGACCCGGTGCGCGCCGGCGAGATCCACGCCAACGACCGTTTCCGGGTCGTGCGCTCGCTCGAGCTCGTGACGCTTCTCGGCAAGCCCCTGCGGGAAGCCGGAATGCAGGCCGGCAAGGACCGGGATCCGGCGGCATTCATCGTCGTGCTCGAGCCGGACCGTGCCGAGCTCAACCGCCGGATCGAGGCGCGGACCCGGGCGATGCTGGCGGGCGGACTGCTCGACGAGGTGAGGGGACTGCTCGCCCGCGGCGTGTCCTGTGAAGCGAAACCAATGCAGAGCATCGGCTACAAGCAGGCCGCCGCCTTCCTTTCCGGCGAGCTGTCCGAGTCGGACCTCGCATCCCGGATCTTCATAGCGACGCGCCAATACGCGAAACGCCAGTCCACCTGGTTCCGGGGAGTCGACGCCGATCTGCGCCTCGCCGCAGCCGACGCGGACCGCGTGGTCCGTGCCTTTCGGGAGCGTTCTTGAGCCAGCGGGCCCTCGGTATTCTGTACGGGATCCTCGCCTTCACGGCTTGGGGGCTTATGCCTCTTTATTGGCGCCCCCTCAAAAGCGTGACGGCTCCGGAGGTGCTCTGCCACCGCATCGTCTGGAGCCTCGTCTTCGTGTCGCTGCTGATGGCCGTCCGCGGCCGCATCCCCGAGGTGCTGGCGACGCTCAAAGACTTCAAACGTCTGCGGCTGCTCGTGCTCAGCGCCGCGTTGATTGCAGCGAATTGGGGCCTTTTCATTTGGGCCGTGAACAGCAACTACGTGCTCGAGTCGAGCCTGGGCTACTTCATCAACCCCCTGATGAACGTCCTGCTCGGGACGCTCGTGCTCAAGGAGAGGCTGGCGCCCCTGAAGAAAGTCGCGCTGGGGTTCGCTACCGCCGGCGTGCTCGTCATGACGTTCTGGACCCACACCGTCCCGTGGATCGCTTTGAGCCTCGCGACGACGTTCGCGCTATACGGACTCATCCGGAAATTGGCGCCCGTCGACTCGCTACTCGGCCTGTCGCTGGAATCGGTCCTGCTTGCTCCCTTCGCGCTCGCCTATCTCACGCGTGCGGAGGTGCTGGGCACCGGCATTTTTTTGCACCAAGGCTGGTGGATCAATCTGGTACTGATCGGCGCCGGACCCGTCACCGCGTTGCCGCTGCTCTGGTTCGCGCACGCCGCCCGCCGCCTCGAGCTGTCGGCGGTCGGCGTGCTGCAGTACCTGGCGCCTACGGGCCAATTCCTCGTTGCCGTATTCGTCAACGGCGAGCCGTTTACCTTGGCCCATCAGGCCGGCTTCGCCCTGATCTGGTTCGGCTTGGCGGTTTATACGTACGCCGCGTATGACCGAAACTGATCCAGTGTCCGGAATTTCGGCCGCCGGTCCCGCACAACGCGGGTCAATTCCCGGACGGAATTGGGTCGTTTTGACCTATATTGACAAAAATAGACGCAATTCCAGTCTGTTCCAAAATGGCATAAGCCATGCTTTAGGGACCTCGCCGGCGATGACGCCGCACCCCTTCTCCCTAGAGGTCCCCCATGAACGCCATCACCACCCTCGAGCCGGTCCAAGCCTTCGGGAACTACCCGAAGATCGCCGAAAAGGTGGTCGCCTTCGTCCTCGACTCCTTCGCCGAAGAGATCGCGCTCGAAGATCTCGCCCGCGAGGCCGGGATGTCGCGCTTCAACTTCTGCCGCCGCTTCCACAAAGAGTGCGGTTTGCCGCCGATGCGCTGGCTCTGGAACTTCCGGACGCAGCTTGCCGCCGAGTTCATTCAGCTCGACCCGCGCTGGTCGCTGACCGACATCGCGTTTTCATGCGGTTTCACCAGCTCGGCGCACTTCTCGCGTTCCTTCAAGGCCACCTTCGGCAAGAGCCCGTCGCAGTTCAAGAAGGAAGCACTCGCAACGGAAAGAACGGCCGTGCAAGCCGCCGCCGCCGCCAACTTCGACGGGGTCTTCAGCGACAACAAGCAGGTCGTGCTGAAAGCCTGCACGAAGGCGATGACGATCGTCTGAGTCCGGCCGACGCTCAACCGAGCGTGGTCAGCCGATGGGCGATCCGGGGTGTCATGGGATGGCGCCGCAGGTAGGACCTGAGGGTCCGCCGGGCGGCCACGGGACGGTGGTCGGCAAGCAGGCGTTTCACGAGGGCGAGCGCCGCGAGCTCGGCGAAGCTTTGGTAGCCTCCCACCTCGATAGCCAGCTCTCGCACGGATTCCAGGGCCTTGGCCGTTTCCGGCGCTACTAGGGACGGTTGCATCGTTCCCACCTCCAGCCATGAATATAAGGAAGGCGGGACGGGCCGTTTGACTGTTCTTGCCCAGGCAACTCTTGCCCGTTTCTTGGGCCTGCCGGGACCTCTAAACTAGAGTTATGCCTCAAAGTCCCAAGGCTCCGATGCGTCTGGCTCCCGTGCAGGATCCGGGCGCGAGCCTCTACAACTCCTACCACTATCTGACCCAGCTCTCGGGGCTCTACGCCGCGGCCGTGGGTTTCGATCACCACGCGCTCGCCAAGGGCACCTGGCAGGAACTCTGCGACCTCGTCCTGGACGACCTCGGCGATCTCTACACCGCATGGGAAACCGTGCTGAACAAAGGCAAGGTCGGCATCCCGATGCCGGACGATCCGGCGCTCGGGCGCGTCGTCGTGTCGGCGTGCTACCGCGCCGACGTGTTGATGCGTCACCTGAACGTCTGGACGCCGATCCAACGCGTCGCGCGCATTCTGCACCTTTGCGAGCGCCGGTGGCAGCGCCTGCTGCTCGGCATCGCCAAGGAATGCCCGGAGCTCGGCGCGCCGCTCGCGAAGATTCACGAGCAAAGCCTCGACCGTTCGTCCCGTCTGACGGGGATCGTCGAGAAGTACCGGCAGGAAGAAGCGCGCATGGGCGCCGCCCTGAAGTTTGCCCTTTCTCCCCTCGCGAAAGTGGGAGGCGGACTCTGATGGAAGAGACCACCTCCAAGTTCAACATCAACCTGCTGCGCGAAGTCTTCATCCTCGGCGAGCCGCATCACGTCTCGCTGATCAAGAAGCTGCTCAAAGGCTACTACTTTCTCAACCTCCGCGAAGCCAGGGAGCTCGGCGGCAACCGCCCGGACCAGCACTTCATCATCTTCACCTGCGACTTCACCAGCCCCGTGAAAATGCAGGACGTGGCGAAGGCCTTCGGCGCCATCGAGTCGCCGCTCGCCTACGGCCTCCTCTACATCGTCCAGCCGAACGAGCTGTCGCGCGAGCAGCTGCTGTTCGCCCAGGAAGTCGGAATCCGCTACGTCGCTGCCGGCCCGGGCAAGAACGACGAGATCAAAGAGCACCTGAAGCGCGTCTGCGTCGAGACGCACCAGGTCGGCTCGCTGAAAGCCTACGAAGACGAGATCGAGGTCGCCTACCGCGCGAGCAATTTCGACGCGCTGACCAAGGCGCTCGAGAAGCTGAAAACGCTCCCGGAGAGCGAAGACGGTTTGCGCCTGATGGCCGTCGCTGCCATGTACCTGAACGACCTGCGCCGCGCCGAGGGTTACCTC
>JAYVBB010000338.1:0-4961 GCA_043750715.1 Pseudomonadota bacterium
GCCGTCATTCGCGCATTTTGACCAGAAGGAGGTACGGCACGATCATCTCGGCTTCTCCGCCGTTGCTGGCGAGTTGGATCGACCAGCGGCTGCCCGCGATGCCACGCGGCTGATACAGGTCGGCGAGCTCGCCCGAGCGGTGCAGGCAGTCGATCTCGTTGCAGGTCGCCGAAAGCAGGGCTTCCGTCGCCGTCGAGCCTCCGGAATAGCTGGCGTGATAGACGCCGACGCCGCGCTGCAGGTTGAGGTCGAGGCGGCCTTTGTAACCGAAGGCGAGGGCGACGCCGCAGATCTTCTGGCCGAGCGTCTGCGTGACGTCGGCGGGCACCGTCAGATTGAACGTGCGCTGCTCTCCGGCAGCGAACACTTCGCGTCCGGATTCGGGAAAGAACTCGTGGACGGTCCGGTGCGAGAAGTCGCACGCCGGGTTCTGCGAGAAGATCTGCTGGAGCTTGGCGGTCCGGCCCGTCGGCACGCCGATATAGCCGCCTTCGTCCCCGGTGATGCCGTAGGCGCGGACCGAGCGGCGCACGGCGTCGGAGGTCATCTGTTCCGTGGACTTCGACTGCAGGAGGCGGTTCACCGAACGGCTGACCCAGGCGCTGTCCGAAAAGTCCCAGATCCACTCGTGAATCATGAGATACGCGGCTTGCAGGGGACGTTCGTTCTTCAGCTCCTGGAACTTGTCGTAGTCGTAGTAGTAGTAGACTTTGGGGACGTCGGAATCGATCTTGTAGCGGCGGTCGACCATCTGCTTGAGATTCGGGACTTTGATGCCGTCACGCGACTCTTTGCAGTTCTCGGAAATGAGCCCGCGGATGTCTTCGTCTTTGAGGTCGGTGGGCGAGGCGGTCAGACCGCGCCAGATCCGGACCTGCGACTCGTCGCGGCTTTCCGCCAGCGCCAAATAGGCGTCGAGGCTCGGCGCCAGCTCGGGAAGCTTGGCGTGCACGAGGCGCGCGACGCGGTCCAGCAACTCGTCGTAGCTGCCCGTCGGATCGTCCGACGTGCCTTTGCGCGGATCGAACGTCGCGAAATAATCGAGCGTGTAGTCGCCGGAGAACGGGCTCTCTCCCGACGACGTGCAGGTGATGATGTCGCCGCCGTTGCCGACGATCGAGCCGCCCGGATTCAAGTGCGACAGACTCGACGCCTGCGAGCAGGCTGCGGCGGTGACCACTATTCCCAAAAGAGTCAGGCAGTTCCAGCGCATCTTGCAGCTCCTCCCAGGTGAGCCCGTGAGTTAACACAGGCCAAAAGGAGCTACAAGGGAAGATCCGATTCTTTGAGAAGGTGGCGGCTCCGGCCAGCATGGGTACCGTCGCTAAACCGTGAATTCAGAGACGAATCCAAGAACAAGCGGTGGTAAGGAACGGCGTAAGCAACCGGGCAGGAATCCGCCGAATCGGCGGGGGCAAGCAGGATCTCGAGATCCCCTTGGTAGGGCAGGATCCGGCGCAGCGCCGCAGGGTCTTTGACCTCCAAAGTCAGGGCGTTCGGCTCGCCCGTGAGCGCGACCCAGTCGGTGACGAAGGCGCGGACCCGCCGGTTGTAAAGCCGGGCGCGCGTGCCGTGCACGAGCGATCCCGTCGCCTGCGAAGCCGGGAGCGCGAAGCGGGCCTTCCAGAAGTAGCTCGCCGGGTCGTTGGCGCCGTACTGATAGGAGATCTGGAACGTGTCGCCCGCCGCCGGGTTCAGGTCCATCATTTCGGCCGGAGCCTTCGGGCCGAGGCACGCGTCGCGCGGGTCTCCGGCGAAGAGCATCAGGTCGAGGTCGTCGTCCATGACCACGGTCGACGTGGTCACGGGGAGGCCCGGGCAATCATTCGGTCCGGCGACCAGGTCGACGGTTTTGCCCTCTTCGAGGTCGCGCAGGACGGCGGCCGCTTTGACCGGGTCCGGAATGCGGAGCCAGAACAGGTTGAAGTCGAAATCGGGCCGCGAGTCGAAAGCCTTGAGCAGCGACGGCGCTTCCGAGCGGGCTTCGAACTTGGCCGTGGGCAGGTTGCACGCGGGCGGGTCGAGGCTCTTCATGTTGTCGGCCATTTTCCAGGTGAGCAGCGCTTCGCAGCCGTCCTGGATCGAGCGGCGTCCGTGTAGGACGAAGCCGCCCTTTAGGCCCGAGGGCAACTCGCCGGCGCGGTCGCGCAGAGGCGGACACGGGTCGGGGCGGTCGCCCCCATCGGCGGTTCCGTCCCCCCCGTCCGGTCCTCCGCCGTCAGCGCCGCCGCCGTCCGTGTCGCCGTCCGTGCCACCGTCGCCGCCGTCACCGGATCCCCGGGGATCCAGCGGCCGCGGAGCAAAATATCGTAAAGCGACCCGCGCCGACGCACCAGTGCAGGCCTCCTGGGCTTTCAGTTGAATGACGAGTTGATAGGATTCCTTGCGCGCGACGCGCAAAGGCCGCATGACGTCGAGCTCGTAGACCCGGGCCAGCGCTCCGTCCTTGCCGAAGGATTGCAGGAAGACGCGCGCATCGAGCGTCGCCTTCGTGCAGGTGCCGTAGTCGTATTCCAAACCGATCAAGAGCATCGTCCCGCCCCGGTCGGGCAGAAACGGAAACGTGGCCGAGCCGAGCCCGAGGTTGCCCTCGAGCTCGACTGCGTTCGTGTAGCGCCCCGACAAATCGAGCAATCGCGGGGCCGCGCCCGCCGGCTCGCTCGGAGCCGGCGCGGCGGGCGTCCCCGGAATGGCGGCTGCCTCGGGTGCCGGCGCGGCGGGGGAGCCTCCGCCGGCCGGCCGGCAGCCGGCGATTAGCGCCGCTGCCGTGAACACCTTGAGCAGCCTGGACCTCACGGCGTGATCTTCGTCAAGAGATCGAGGATCCGAACCTGAGCGGTCTTGGCGAACTGGTACGGGGTGAACACGCCGGCGTTGGCGCGCACCATGTAGGTCGACTCGATCGCACGATCGTAACGGCAGTCGCTGCAGTTCCAGTCCATGTGGTCGATGTCGTAGAAGGCGCCGATGCGCCAGAGGCTCGAGGAGCCGTCGACGTCGGAGATGTACGTGTCGCAGTACCAGAAGCGGACCGTCTCCGGATTCTTGCCGAGGAAGAAGTTCGGGATCATCGGAACGTCGATGAAGTTGCGCGGGCTGTTCTGGCAGGCGTTCTTGAAGCGGCTGCGCGACGTCATGAACTCGAAGTCTTCGTCGAAGATCGAGAAGGTCAGGCGTTCCTGCGACTCTTTGGTGACCAGCGAGGTGTCGGTGGCGACTTCCACGTGGTTGTTGGCGAGGCGGAACTCGTGCTCGTCTTTGTATTGAGCGCGGGTCGGGGTCGAGTGGCAGTACATCAGCGTCTCACCGGCGGCCGAGATCGAGCCGAAGAGACGGTCCCAGCTGTTCTCGCAGGAGAAGTTGCCGAGGTAGTAGGGATCCGAATCGTTCGTGACCCGGAAGAAGCTCAGCGGTCCGACGGTTTTCGACGTCGAGTATTCCGTGACGTGGAGGCCGGCCGGCACCTTGATCTGGTAGGCGCTGCCGACTTGCAGAGTGTTGGACAGGCCTCCGACGCGGATGCGCGTGTCGTCGCCGCCGCCCGCACCGCCGTTGCCGGCCGGATCGCCCGGCTTGGCGCCGCCGAGGTCGACTTTGAACGAAGAGACCGCTTCTTTCGCGTATAGGAGTTCATCTGTGTCGAGCTTGCGGAGAACGGCGCGCACGGTGACCGTGTAGACGTCGCCGTTTCTGAGACCGTCGATCAGCAGCGGAACGGCGCACTTCACCCAGGTTTTGGTGTCGCCGAACAGGCACTGATAGCCTTCCAGCGCCAAGCCGAGCTTGGCCAGGTCTTCGTCGGTCAGGCCGAACTTGAGCTCGATGTGTTCCGACGTCACCGACGCGCCGTCAGCCGGGGCGCCTTCGACCGTCGTGCCGACGGAGGCGGCGGCCGGAGCCGACACGCCTTCGCCGCCGGTTTGCGGAGCGGCCGAGCCGCCGTCGCCGTGTTTGCCGCCGCACGCAGCGAGGAGCAAAGAACAGAAGAGTAATGACTTACGCATGGAACCTCCCAAAAAGTGTAAGAACCCAATCAAAATCCACACCCATATCAACCCGCGTCGAAGATTCTTTCGAACCGGCGAACGAACAGACGATTCTTCTGGTAGAGCACGTCGTCGGCCAGCACGTGGTAGATGATGCCGTCGGTCAGCATCGACAACGTGTCCTGGTAGACCTCGAGGTCGCTTTGCGCCTCGTCCAGACGCTCCGTGACGTCCGAGAGATCCGACTTCAGGTTGGTCAGACGGGTGGTCACGGTTTCCAGACGCTCACGCAGCGTCGACAGCTGCGTGTTGATGCGGCCGATCTGCTCCATCAGCGCCGGGATGCGCTGGGCGATGTCGGCGAGCGAGCGCTCGTAGGTCGCGAGCTCGCGGAGCATGTAAGTGCGCTGCGTCTGGAGGTCCTGGTTCGCCATCCGGCGGAGTGCTTCGTCGATCAGGCGCAGCTGCTCGCGGTATTCCTGCACGAAGGCCTGGAACCGCGTCAGCTGCGTGCGGAGGCCTTCGAGTTCGCGTGACAGCGGACCCTGCTCGCGCTCGATCTCGGTGATCTGGGCGACCGTCTCCGCCATCTCGGTTTCGAGGCGGCCGATCGCCATCTGGATCCGGCGGGCCTCGTCGGCGAGATCGCGGACGGTCTGCGAGAGACCGTCGTCGAGCGACGCCTTGAAGCCCGTGTACGGCTTCGACGTCAGGTCGGCCGTGCAGTTCGAGCGCAGGATCGGCGTGCGGCCCTCGCATTCGGCGCGGAAGATCCGGTCGCCGGTGACCCAGTAAAGGTGCACGGGGGCGTTCGAGCCGTCGTCCGGCAGGTCGGTGCCGATGGCCTTGGGGGCCGAAGTCTGTTTTTCCTGGCTGCAGGCATGAAAGGGCGAAGCGCCGATAGCCGTGAGCAGCATCAATCCAGCTAAGTTCAACCGCATGAAAAAGCTCCCTCCCGAAAGATCGTGTCCGATG
>JAYVBB010000339.1:0-1959 GCA_043750715.1 Pseudomonadota bacterium
GCCCTTACCAAAAGGCTGCTCGACGAAGGCGCCACCGTTCTGCTCCTCGGCAGCCAGGGCGAGAGGCCGTTGACCGACGCCGTCGCGCACGCCGCCGGACCGTCGGACCGCCTGGTAAACGCGGCGGTAGAAACGAGCTTCGACGACCTGCGCCGCATCTACCCGCGCCTTGCGCTCGTGATCACCAACGACAGCTCGCCAATGCACTACGCGTCGGCGTTCAACGTCCCGACGCTCGGTCTGTTCGGCGCGACGCTGCCCGAGATGGGGTTCGGACCCCTGGCGGACGTGGCGCTTTCGCTCGGAGTCGAAGGCCTCGCCTGCCGGCCCTGCAGCGACCACGGACCCATGGTCTGCCCGCTGGGGCACTTCCGCTGCATGAAAGAGCTCTCCGTCGAACGGGTCCACGCCGCGGCGAAGGAGCTTCTTACGGCAACCGGCACCAGATCGCCTTGAGGTAACGGCCTTCTGGCACTTCCGCCAGAAACGGATGGTCGGGCGCCGCGCCACTCAACCGGAAGATCTGCGCGTTCCGCCCTGCATGCAGCGCGGCGCGCCGAATGGCTTCCAGGAACTGCGCTTCCGTGATCAGACCGCTGCAGGAGCACGTCAGCAGCACGCCTCCCGGCGCCACGACTCCCATCGCCAGCTTGTTCATCGCGACGTACTGATCCAGCGCCGCTTCGACCTGCTCCGCCGAGCGCGTCTGCTTCGCGGGATCCAGGATTACGACGTCGAAGCGGCGACCGGACGCGGCGGAGTCCTTCAGCCACTGATAGACGTCGGCCGCCTCGAACTCGACGGTGACCCCGTTCAGAGCCGCATTACGCCGGGCGACTTCGAGAGAGCCGGGATCCAGATCGACGCCGACGGCGGCCTTCGCTTCGCCTTTCGCCTTAGCGTAGACGGCAAAGCCTCCCGTGTGACAGCAGAGATCCGCGACGGTCTTCCCCTGGCAGAGGGCGGCGAGAGCAAGGCGGTTTTCGCGCTGGTCCGGAAAAAACCCAGTCTTATGTAATGATCCGATGGCGACTTCGAACTTCAGGCCGTTCTCATGCACCGTCACGGGCGGCGGCGCCTCGACGTCCCAGCAGTCGAACGACTCCTGCTTTTGGATGCGGGACTCCGCGAACCAGTACAGCTTGGCTTCCGGGTAGAACTCCTTCAGCGCCGCATGAATCATCGTGCGGGCGCGGAACATCCCGGCCGAAAAGTATTCGATCGCCAGCACGTCGTCGTAAAGATCCACGACCAGTCCGCTCAGCGAATCGCCTTCCGAGTGGATCAGGCGCATCGCGTTCGTCACGTCCGTGAGCCCGAGCTGCTTGGTCCTGAGCTCGATTGCCTGCCCGATCTTGCGGGTGAAGAACGCCTGGTCGACGACTTCCTTCGGATCCGTCGTGAGCAACCGGACGCCGATGCGCGCGTGGCCGTTGTAGAACCCGCGCCCGAGAAAGGCGCCGTCCGGCTGCAGCACGTCGACGACGGTGCCGGGAGGAATCCGCTCGGCCGGCTTTTCGACGAGGCGCCCGAAGATCCAGGGATGGGTCATCCGGTAAGGGCGGGACAGCTTGACCTTGGGTAGATCCGTCATTCCGCGGGCCTCGCGAGCCACTGCTCGAGCGAGTCGGCGCGCAGGTCGTGGCCGAGTCCGAGATCCTTGGCGTTCGGGCAAGAAGCGAAATTCAGGCGAACGCAGCGCAGCGCGATGGCACCCGTCACGAACGTCTTCGACGCGCCGTAAAGCGAGTCGCCGACGATCGGATAACCCCGGTGCGCGAGCTCGTAGCGGAGCTGGTGCGGTCTGCCGGTGCGGGGCGACAGCTGCCAGTGCAGCGTCTCGGTTCCCGAGTAGTCCGCCTGGCCGACGTAGATCGCTTCCGTCTCCGCGGGTTTGCCGTGCGGGCTTTCGTAGGCACGTTTTTTTCCGCGCAGCAAAGTCGAGCGCCAGACTTTGGG
>JAYVBB010000340.1:0-1828 GCA_043750715.1 Pseudomonadota bacterium
GATAGAGAGTCAGGGTCTGGGGGCGGAGCTTGACTGGCAAAGACAGCGTCACCAGGTGAAACGCCGACGCCATTTCGCGGTTGTGCAATTTGACGAGGAACTTCGGGAAAAATCCGGCGCATAGCCCCTGCCTGGTCATTTCGAGCGCGGCCTCGAGGCCTTCGATCTGGTACTTCACCTGCCGCTGGAAGTAGTCGGTCGGCCAACCGTCGAAGCCGCGGGCGTCGAGCACCGTGCCGGTGACGGGGGTGATCGGCGTCACCATTGGAATCAGATCGGGAGAGATGCCCTTGAAGGCGCCCTTCCGCGCGTAGAGGTCGACCGGACTTTTGGCGGCCTTCAGGTATTTGATGCCTTCCTGCGGCATGGGGGCGTAGGTCATCCCGACGTCGATGAGGTTGTCGGCCAGCGCCTTCTCGATCTCGCCCGGCATCAGCTGTTTTACGTAGAGCCGGGCATCCGGCCACTCATTTTTGGCGAACGCTCCAAGAAAATAGGTCGTGAAGGTCGAGAACGAACCGAGGCGCACGGGCCGCTCTTCAAGCTTTCTCTGCTCGAATCCCGTGAGGAACTCGTCGTAGCCCTCGAGCAGACGGCAGGCGAGGCGGTAAGCAAGCTTCCCGTCGTCGGTGAGCATGATGCCGCGGCCTTCCGCGGTGACGAGGCGGGCGCCGAGGTCGGCTTCCAGCTGCTTCACCGCCTTGGACAGGGCGCTCGGAGTCAGACTCAGGAGCTCGGCCGCCTTGCGGATGTTGACCGTCTCCGCGACGGCCTTGAAGTACTTGAGGCGGACGAGATCCATGCGTTCCTTAACGGAGGTCTTGCATGTCCACGAGTTTGATCTTGGACTTCTTCTCGTGATCTTCGCGGACGTAGGTCACTTCCACGACATCGCCGATCTTGCGCTCGTCCAGCGCGCCGTAGAGGTCGTCGTAAGTCGTGACTTTCTTGCCGTCGATCGCGACGATCAGGTCGCCCATGACGATCTCGCCGCGGTTGGTGCGCTTGGTCCCTTTGAGACCGGCAACCGCGGCCGGTCCTCCTTGGGTCACGTCCATGAGCAGGACGCCGGCGATGCCCATCCGCGCGGTCATGTTGTCAGGAAAGGCCGAGATGCCCATGCCGGGCTGCTTGACCCGGCCGTACTTCAGGAGCTCGGTCACGATGCGTTTGATCGTGTTGGACGGAACCGCGAAGCCGATGCCGGCCGACGAACCGGTCTTCGAGAAGATCATGGTATTCATGCCGATCAGCTGGCCGCGCGAATCGAGTAGTGGTCCACCGGAGTTGCCCGGGTTGATCGAAGCGTCGGTCTGGATCATGTCCTTGATCGTCACGCCGCCGACTCCCTGGATCTGACGACCCAGCGCCGAGATCACGCCCTTGGTCAACGTCTGGTCGAGGCCGAACGGGCTGCCGATTGCGATCGCCTTCTGGCCGACGAGAAGCTCCGTCGAATTGGCGACGTCCACCGGGTGGATTTTCAGGTCGTCGGGCAGCGCGACGCGAAGCACCGCGATGTCTTTCCGCGGTTCGACGGCGATGACCTTGGCCGGAAGACTCTTCCCGTCCTTGAACGACACCATGACTTTGCTGGCGTCCTTGATGACGTGGAAGTTGGTCACGACGTGACCCTGCGAATCCCAGACGAAGCCGGTGCCGGTGCCGGCGGGAACTTCGGTGGTGTCGAGCGAGAAGAGGTAGCGCTCGACGACCAGCGTCGAGACGTTCACCACCGCCGGCGAGACGTTCTGGAATACCTGCACGGTGTTCGCTTCGTCCGGCAGCAGATGGTTCGGCAACGATTCCGCACGCGCGACGAAAGAGG
>JAYVBB010000341.1:0-5029 GCA_043750715.1 Pseudomonadota bacterium
CCCGCGGCAACGATTCGGCTTCGTCCCGTATTCGCTGAAGACGCTGCGCGTCGACAACGTCATGGGAAAACCCATCGACCCGTTGATCGACCCCCAGCCCGAAGAGTTCCTGAAATTCGACGGCACCAATTGGGTGGCGGCAGGCGTCACCGGCGCCAGCGGCGGTACCGTCAAGGAAGTGATCGCGAACGGCGGCCTCCAGGGCGGCGTCGCAAACAACGGCACGAGCGGTACCATCTCGATTGCGCCACTGGGCGTGACGAACGGGATGCTGGCCGGCTCGATCGACGAGGCAAAGGTAACCAATCTCACGTCGGACCTGGCGGGCAAGGCCCCGACGGCGCACTCGCACGGCAATGGCGAGATCACGGCGGGCGTCGACGCCGGAAAGATCAGCGGCGGTGCGGTGTCGAACGCCGAATTCGACCGGTTGGACGGGGTGTCATCGGCAATCCAGGGCCAAATTGACGCGTTGACCTCTGTGGTAGGCACCAAGTCCGTCACCGGCCATTCGCACTCTTCCCTTACCGGTGCTGGTGGCTCGCCTGGCGATGCGCTTTTCATCGACGGGGCCGGCAAGGTTGGCATAGGAACGACGTCGCCCACCCAGGCCCTTGAAGTCCTCGGAAACTTGCGGGTCAACGGCGCGTACATGATGGGTGCAAGCAACTTCCTTACATACGGCGGATCTTCGAACGACTTGGTCGTAGGATCCGGATTTTCCGGCTACACCAGAATTCAAAATAGCGGATCGGCGACTGGGGCGATCACGCTCAACGGCGGCAACGTCGGTATTGGCACGATCACTCCAGTTTCAATCCTCGATCTGAAAGGCGGCTCCTTTGTACGTCACACGGACAACAATAGTGATTCGGCAATTTTAGTGGGAGGCGACGACCTTTCTGGAGGTGGATTCATCGCTTCGACGGGGACGGTGAAAGATCTCACTTTTTGGCCAGGAAACAGCGCCGAAAAAATGCGCATCACTACTGCGGGAAACGTCGGCATCGGCACCACGAATCCCACGTCCAAGCTCCATGTCGTCGGCTCGCTCTCGAGCTCGGGCGTCGGTTCCGGTGCGTCGAACGAAGTGTTCGGTGCCCTTGCCGGCGCCGCGTTGACGACCGGCACGGACAACACTTTTCTCGGAAAATTTTCCGGTAATTCCGTGACTTCGCAATCTAACAACGTTTTTGTCGGGTCGAATTCCGGAAAAAATGTCACCGGAAGCTACAACACGTTCTTGGGTTCTGACACGAACGTCACGGGAAACATCTCGCAGTCGATCGCCTTGGGTTACGCGGCGACTCCAACCGCCAGCAGTCAACTGGTAGTTGGCAATGGCGGCGCCTCTGTCACCAATGCGTACTTGGGCCAAGGCGTCACTGCCAGCGCGCCGACCAGCTTCAGGATCAACGCCTCGGGCGGATCCGGCTCGGACATCTTAGGTGCCAGCCTTTTTTTGGCTGGAGGCCGAGCGACGGGCAATGCCGCCGGCGGGCCGATCTACTTTCAAACGTCGGACACCGGCGCATCGGGAGCAACCCTTCAGACTCTGTCGACGAAGATGACAATTCTTGCAAACGGCAACGTCGGCATAGGCTCCTTGAGTCCCGCCTACGCCATGGATGTCAATGGCACGATTCGGGCTAGCAATTTTCAGTCGACGAGCGGCACGTCCAACTGGGGATCCTCGTCTCTGACAAACGTCAATAGCCTAGGCATCGGTACGGCGACGCCGGGCGCGGACTTGAGTTTCGGGGGTGGTTCAGCGAGAACGATCCAAGTTGACGGCGTCGCGACGGCGGGCGGTAAATTGACAGTCCAAGCGGGCGGCACCTCCGGGTCCAATCTGGACGGGGGCGACCTCGTCTTGTCTTCGGGCACGGCCAATGGCACGGGCACTTCGAAAATCGAATTCAAAACGGCAAGCGGCGGCTCCCCGGCGACCTCGATGACGATACTCGGTAACGGCAACGTCGGTATCGGCACGACGCTTCCGGATGCGAAACTGACGATAGGTGCCCCAGGTTCGGGGAACATGGCCTTTCATGTCCCGGCGGAAAACGGCAACACCGGCTTCAAGTTGAACCGCGCTGCGAGCAACGTTTCTAGCCTGGAGTGGTTTGGCTCCGGTATGACCATGATCGGAAAAATCGACGATTCGAACACCATGACGGCGCAGGGCGAATGGAAGTACTCCGGATTCAATGCCGCTCAAACTCCGCTGACCATAGATGGTTTTTCCGGTCAAACAGCCGACATCTTCGATGTCTTCACCTCCGGCAATGCGACTCCCGTCTTCAATGTGTCATCGGGCGGCTATGTCGGCATTGGGACTACGCTTCCGGCTTCGAAGCTTCATGTCGTGGGAGATTGGAAAATCGAGGGTCAAGGACTAATGGCCAAAGACCTGGCCGGACCTTGGGCTAGCCAACTAGAGGTGGGCTCGGCCACCGGCGACGGGACCAAATTTGGACGAATCAACTTGAACGAGGGCGGTGACGTTCTGGCTCAGTTTCACGCCGCACGAGGGTCGGCGCAATATCGGGGGTATCTGTCCTTCCTTACTAGAAACGGCACCCCTATCGAAAGAATGCGAATCGACGAAAACGGCAACGTCGGGATTGGCACGACAAGCCCCACGGCAAAGCTGGAGATCAACTCGCCAGCGATTGCGAACCGAGATGTCGGACCAAATAATCTTTTGTTTTCTGATGGAGCCACCGCAAGAGCGAGGCTTGTCTATGACGTTAACGCCACCCGGTTAGACTTGGTCGGACCTAATGGAACGAGCGTCGGTCGTATCGAGGGATCGAATGGCCAGATGCAAGTTATAGGACCTAGTAGCGGAAGTCTGACGCTGCAATCGGACAACAATACGTTGTTAAGAGGCAGTGTTCTCCTCTTTCACAATGAGGTGGCCGCTGAAATCATGCGTATTACGTCCGCCGGCAACGTCGGCATCGGGACGTCGGCTCCGTCGACCAAACTAAACGTCCGTGGAGCGTCGGAGGACGCCTCGTCTTCCGGGATGGGTCGCTTCGAAACCAACGTCGGCACCAACGACGTTGGCATTAAACTCGGATCCCTCGCTGGCAGCGCCGCCGCGGGTTACTCCTACGTCCAGTCGTTCCATACGGGAGTTGCCAACGACGGCAACCTGATTCTTAACCCAATTGGCGGCAAAGTCGGCATCGGTTCCACCAACCCCCAAGATGCTTTGGACGTCGTCGGCAACATTCGGGTGTCCGGCACAATCAACGCCGGCGCGATATCGTGGACCGCGCCCACGCTTCTCAACAGTTGGGTCAACTACGGCTCGGTTTGGAGCACGGCGGGGTATTTCAAAGACGCCCTCGGCATCGTTCACCTGCGCGGACTCCTTAAAAGCGGCACCTGCGGCGCCGTGGCGTTCACCTTACCTGCGGGCTACCGCCCAGGCCTTCAAACGCTGCATGGCTCGATCGCTAACGGCGCCGTGGCTCGCATCGACGTCGGCACGAATGGCGACGTGATGACGGACCTCACGGCCTGTAGCGCGGCCTATACCTCTCTCGACGGAATCACGTTCCTCGCCGAGCAATGAAGTGTGTTGGCAGGCGTGAAGCTCAACCGCCCTGAACGCCCTGGTCTTCCGGCGGCGGCACTTCTTCGTCGACGCCCGGACCAGGCTTCGCGGTGATCTTCGACTCCTCGGAGACCGGGAAGTCGATCGAGGTCTTGTTGCCCAAAACGTCGCGGATCATCCAGAGCCCGTTTTCCTTGACCACGGCGACGGTATTCTCGGTCGTCACCTTCGGCGCTTCTTTCGCCGCCTTGTCGTCGATGCCGAGGTCGTTGTACGTCAGCTGAAACGTGATCTCGGTCTCGCGCGGGGTGCGGTCCCGGCGCTCGACGACGCTGTAGTTCAGGATCTGGTACTTCCGGTCGACGTAAGCCGTCTTGATCGTCTCGGGGCTCGCGCTCTCGATCGCCGCCTTGAGGTTCCCGGTCGTGTATTCCATAAGCGCGTCGCGTTCGGCGACGTCATGCATGTTGAGGGCGACCTCAAGGTAGGCTTCGACCACTTGCTCGGGCGTCATCGTCGACCGTTTGACTCCACACATGCTCGTGCAGCCGGTGATGAAAAAGGCGACGGCCATGAGCGGCCCGTATTTGGAGATTCCACTTCTGCGCAGCATTCAGCCTCCCTCCGCTGGTAGATCCAGGTCCGGCGCCATCACATTATCGTCAGGGTTCAACGTCTCGACGGGCCCTTCCGGAGCGGCCGGCTCGGCCGCTACCGGTGAATCCTTGGGCTTCGGCGGCTCGGCCTTCACGGCTTTCGGTCGCGCCTGCCACTTCAGGCTCTTCGGCAGATTGGCGGGCACACCTTCCGGACGCGGGTCGCGGCGGCGGTCGTAAGTGAAGGCTCCGGAGCCGTCCGCCTTGTTGTAGCTCGGCGAAGTTTGCGGGAGGTAACGTCCGCCCGCGCCGGGGCTCGACACCGCCCCGCCGCCGCTGGACGACGTGCGCATGTTTTGCGAACTGGCGCGGCCGACGAGCGGCATTGCGCGCGCGACGGCCGGGACTTTCAGATTGGCGGCGCCCGCGAAGGCGACGAGAAAGCGTTCCTTCTCGTCGGCGGCGGGCTGCTCCAGCGTGAACTTCTTCACCTTCGCCATGAAGTCGAGCTCGCCGTCGAGGTAGAGCAGGCGGTCGTCGCAGAGGAGCGCGGTCGGCTTCGGCGTCTTGAACGAGTCGGGTTTGAGATAGACCGGGATGTTCTGGTTCTTCAAGTAGTTCAGCCGCGACATGTAGTTGTTCGCTTTGCCGCGGCCGAGCAGCACCATGACGTCGAGCTTCCGGTACTGCGCCACGTAGAGCGCCGAAACGATCTCGCCGTCGGTGAGATAGTCGGTGTTCAACCAAATGCGCTTGGTCGCTCCGGCCATCGCGTCGAGCACGGCGTTGCGCACTTCGGAAAAGCTCGCGAACTGGCGCGGGCCGCCGTCGCTCAGCGACGGCTCCGCCCATGCCGTTAGCG
>JAYVBB010000342.1:0-5972 GCA_043750715.1 Pseudomonadota bacterium
CAGGTCGACGGCAGACGTCGGGCGGCCGATCTGGTCGTCCACGACGGTCAGCTGCTGGCGCTGCTCGGCGAGCCGGCGCACCGTCCTGATGAAGTTCGGGCCGTCGCCGAACATCCAGCTGGTACGCACGACGTAGTGCTGCGGCGCGATCCGGGCGGCCAGCTCGCCGGCAGCCTTGCCCACGCCGTACATCCCCCGCGGGTCCAGCGGTGCGTCGGCCGGGGCGTCACCGCGGTGCTCGCCCGCCAGGACGTAGTCGGTGCTGACGTGCACGAACGGCACGCCGAGCCGGCGCGCGTGCGACGCCAGCTCGGCGGCGACGCCGGTGGCATTGACGTCCCAGGCGGCCAGGATGTCGTGCTCGGCGGCGTCCACGGCAGTCCAGGCGGCCGTATTGACGATCGCCGTGGTCCTGCTCCAGTCCCGCGCGGCCAGCGCCGCCCGGTCGGTGATGTCGACCTCGGGCAGCTCGCCGAACTCCGCATCGGGCAGCTCGGCGCGTAGCGCCCTGCCCAGCTGGCCGGCGCCGCCGGTCACCAGGACGGTCATCGCGCGAGCGGCGGGTGGGCCGCGTCCCTGGCGCTGATCGTCATCTGGTCGCGGGGCAGCGGCCACCGCACCGCGAGCGTCGGGTCGAACAGGTCGACCAGTACGTACTCCGCCTGCGCAGACCAGAGCCCGTCCACGAGGTAGCTGTAGACGGTGTGCGGCGCCAGGGTGCAGAAGGCGTTGCCGCAGCCGCGCGGGACGTACAGGGCGTGCTCCGGTCCGAGCTCGAAGGTCTCGACGGTGCCGTAACTTTCGCCCTCCCTAAGGTCCGCGACCACCGCGAAGACCCGGCCGTACGAGGGCGAGACGTACTTGTTCCAGGGCTCGGCGTGGATGCCGCGGGTGACGCCGACCGCCTCGTTGTAGGAGACGTTGTGCTGCAGCACGTCCAGGTGCGGGATCCCGGCGGCCTCGAGCTTGGCCTGCTGATAGCCCTCCTTGAACCACCCGCGCGCATCGGTGTGCAGCTCGAGCTCGACGTGCAGCAGGCCGGGGATGCGGGTGCCCGTGACGACCGGCCCGCTCACCGCGGCACCTGGGCTCGCTGGGCGTAGCGCTGTTCGGTGGCGGCCTTCTGCGGGCGCCACCAGTGCTCGTGGCGGCGGTACCAGCCGACGGTGGCGGCCAGGCCCTCCCGCAGGCGATGCGCGTACGATATCCGACGGCGACGCAGACGGCCGTGACCAGGTGAATGGCGAAGAGAAACAGGATCCAGCCCCAGTTGCCGTTGGCCAGATGCAGCGAGACGTGCAGCTGGTTGGCGAAGAGGTCGACGTAGGCTGCGACCGGGAGGATTCCGAAGTCGGTGTAGTGGCCGCGAAGGTCTGAGAGGCGGGTCAGCAGGTCTATGATCAGCAGGACGCCCATGCCGAAGCGGAAGAGCGCCATTGCCCGGAAATCCAGGCCGAGGATTCTTTGAAAGATGCCGCCTTCGAAAATCGCGCGGGTGATCCGGTCGAATCTGACGGGCTTTTCGGACGTCGCCATCAGAACGTCGCCCGGATGCCGCCCGCGAACGCGCCCGCGAAGCGGGTGACCGGAAGCGGCCCGATCAGGCCCGCGACTTCGGCGAACGTGACGAGGTGGAAGTCCTTCACGGCGCACTGCATTCCGACAGGCAGATGCGCGCTGTAGGCTTCGGCGACGTCTTCCTCGCGGCTGCTTTCGCCGACTATGCCGACGCCGCTATAAAAAGAGAGGCGCCAGTCGCGTCCGTAGCCGAAGCCCGGCTGAAAGAAGCGTTGGTAGTCGGCGCTGACTCGCGCCGCGTCGCCCGCGTAGCTGGTCGTGAAATGGTAGCCGATGTCAGGGCTTGCGGCGTACTGCACGCTGACGGCGGGGGCGGGCGTGACGGCGGCGCCGACGCTCACGGGAGCCTCCGCGAGCGCGCCGGTGGAAGCCAGCGCCAGCACCATAAAAGCAAGACGTTTGAGGTACATATGGGTCTATTGTAGCATGATGCCCAGAGCCGGAGCCAGGGAGCCGATGTCCGAAGAGCCCATCTATCAGGAACAGATCCTCGAGCACGCGAAGGCGCCCCGTCATTACGGCGAGCCGAGCGCGTTCCTGGCGCGCCGCACCGGAGTGAACCCGCTTTGCGGCGACGAGGTGACGCTTTTCGCGCGGCTGGGCGGCGCGGCGCAAGTGCTGCAATTCGTCAGCAAAGGTTGTGCTCTTTGCCGGGCCAGCGCGTCGCTCATGCTCGAAGCTGCGGCAGCGGTGCCGCGCACCCAGTGGCCCGCATTGAAGCCCGGTCCCGCGCTCGCGGAAGTGGCAGCCGCCTTTCCTTCCCGGACCCGCTGCGTGCAGCTGCCCTGGGAAACTTTTGCCCTGTTGCTGCCGGAACTCGCCCTTTGACGGCCAGATATGCAATGCCTTGTGGGGCACTCCGCTACGCCCCGCGGAGCGGGTCTCCGCTGCGCGCCACCCAAGACGTCGGATATCCTTTGAGTAAACAGGAGAACCCATGACCGTCGCCCGTCTCGCACTGAATTTCCCCCCGTTCAATACGCTCGACGTGCCGCGCATGCGGGACTTGGCGGCGCAGGCGAGAAAGCTCGCCGCGGCGACGGGCAGCGCCCGACCCCGTGTCGTGGTGCTTGCGAGCGACATCCCGGGGCAGTTTTCCCACGGAATCGACCCACAGGCGATCCTTTCGACCGACATCGAGGGACGGAAGAAGGTGTTCCTCGCCCTCGGCGATCTGGTCGAAGCCTTATGGTTCATGCACATCCCTCTCGTCGCCGACATCTCGGGTCCGGCCTTTGCAGGGGGCGCGGTGCTGGCGGCCTTGGCGGACTTCGCCGTGATCGATCAGGCAAACGGCAAGATCTGCTTCTCCGAAGCGAAGGTCGGACTACCGCTTCCCTATTTCGTGCAGCGCCTCGTGCACCGCAAGGTGAACCCTGCCAGCTGGAACGACGTGCTGCTCGTCGGCCGCAACGTCGACGCCGCGGAAGCTTGCCGCATAGGCTTCGCCAACGCCGCTTACGGGACGGCGGCGGAGCGCGACGAGGCGCTGCAGGCAGTTTGCGGGCGAGTGACGCGCTTGCCGCCGCAAGCTCTCACGGAAACGCTACGCCAAAACCGGGCGCCGGAGCGGCCGCTGCTTCGGCAGTTCCGGGAAAACCTGGCGGAGTTCTCGGATTTCCTCACGGAAGACTTTTTAGCCAAGGGCCTTCGCGCGGTCGTCAAAGGCGAAGCGCCGAAGTTTTAGGATTTCGCCAACCGGTAAATCTGCCGCAGATTAACGCTTAGAGTCATGCATCCTGTATACTTATTAGTATGCATATCATTACAAAGGTCACCCGGGCGCTGGCTCTGCTCAGCCTTCTGAGCGTAGTGCCGGCATGCAAGGACGAGCCGCCGACGGTCGAAAGCGCGACGTCGGCCCGCACCAAGTTCTGCAAGGACGGCGGCGCCGAGTTCAACGCGGAGTCGAACGAGTGCGTCTGCCCGTATGCAGCGCACTGGACGGGAGCCCGCTGCGAGGTGGAAGGCGAAGCGAAGGCCGCGGTCAAGCCCGACACGGAGGCGCCGGCGATGGCGGCCGTGGCGCCGGTCGAGCCGGCGGAAGTCGAAGAGCAAAAGCCCGAGCCCGTGCAGCCGGTGGAAGAGCCCGCCGCGGTCGGCTTGGTCGACGCAGCGCTGAAGAGAGTGTGTCGCCAGGCCAAGGCCCACTGGGTCGAAGACGGGAATTACTGCCTTTGTCCGAAGAGCCAGGTCCTCGTCGGCAAGGCCTGTCGCGACGTCGGCGGCCGGGTCACTGATGACGCCTGCCTGCGGGCCGTACACAAAGGCAAATGGAAAAAGGGAGACTGCGTCTGCGGGCCGGACCAGGTTTTCGTGCCGGCGCGCGGCGGCTGCGTCGCCCGCCTCTCTCCGAGCGACACGCCGAACCTCGTGCTGCTCCGCCGGGTTTGCGAGAGCAGCTTGAACCACGGCAGGTGGGACGCCAAAGCGGCGCGCTGCAATTGCCCGGCCGGACGCATCTGGCACGACGAGATTTGCCAGTCGCAGCAAAAGATGACGTCGCGCGCCGTCTGCGAAAGCGCTTTCAACCAAGGCAAGTGGGACAAGAGCGCCAAGATCTGCGCCTGCAAGCCCGGCTACTTCTGGCTCAATCAGCAATGCCTATCCGCGCGGGCGGTTTCGGAGAAGGCAGGATGCGAAGCGGAAGCCGCCCACGGCACGTGGAACGTCAGTCTGAGCCGATGCATCTGTCCGGGGCTCACGAAGTGGGACGGCAAAGTCCTGCGCTGTGTGAAATGATCTAAGATTGTCGACTGTCCCCAATCTTAGATCCCCATCTCGGCCACTAGATTCAGGACGTTCTGCACGACCGGGTTCGCCATCGCGACCCGGCCGCGGTCCGTAGCGTCGCGCAGGGTCGGACCGTTCTGCACCAGCCTCGTCAGGAGGCGCAGGAGGTCTTCCTGCGTCACGATCTGCACGAGGTCGCCGGAACGGACGACCGGCAGGGCGTCGGTGCGGTACTGCACCATCAGCTCAAGAGCCTCATCGACGCTCGAGTCCTCCGAAAGCAGCCGGGGCAAAGGCGTCATCACCTCGGCGACCGTGAGCATCGGATTCAGTACCTCGCCATGAAGGGGAATCCCCTTGAAGAGGAGGTCCCGGTCCGAGACGATGCCGACGATGTCTCCGCCTCTTTCCACCACCAGGTGATGCGAATCTTCTTCACGCATCCGGTGGAACGCTTCGGGCAGGGGAGCGGCACTTTCGATCAAGGGTTTCATGGGACACCTCCGGGACTTGCGAAGCAAGTTCCATTCCAAAGAGGCAGTGTGAAGGCCCTCTCATGTGATGAGAGGGCAAGCGGTGGTTCGTTGATGCCAACTTGTGAACCCAGATCTGGCGCGTGAGGCCGCTCCGGGCCATGCGGCGATGAAGGGCTGCGTACCCAAAGCCTACGCGGGACAGCGCCTCGCTTTGCGTGGCGCACGGCCAGCCGAATGGGTTGTCTCGAATATCTACGTTCAGTCTGAACGTGAAGATAAGTGTGGACAGGTTTTTTCGGGGCGATTTTTCGGCAGGAGCGGCGCGCGTGGTGAGTGCCGTGCAAGCCGGCGAACACGGCCGTCTCGCGACGAATTGCAAACACTTCGCGAAAAGTTGGTTCGTGCGTCGAGTCGACGACCAGCGTGCACTAAATCGCGTCGAAAAAACCCGTGGTAGAAATCTCCTGAACCAAGCAGGAGGTGCGCGATGAAGTGCCTGAAAAAACTCGAAGACGAGACTCTGGTGGCGCGGTTAGAAGTGATGGCGCTGCATGAGCGGAAGCATCAGATCGAAATTCTGCGGTATCTCTCCGAGCTCGACGAGCGGCGCTTGGTGGTCGGGATGGGATACAGCGGGCTCTGGGATTTTTGCCGGCGCCGTCTGATGTTTTCAGAAGGGACCAGCACCCGGCGAGTGAACGTCGCGCGGGCGTCGCGGAAGTTTTCGAGATTGCTCACGATGCTCGAAGACGGCCGGCTCAACTTGGGGACGGCTTCGGATCTGGCGCATGGGCTGACGGACGACAACCACGTCGGCATCCTGGCGGCTGCCGCAGGGAAGACGGCGCGGGAGGTTCAGCGCCTCGTCGATCCGGCGAACGCCAAGGCTGGTGCAAAACGTGACGTCATTCGGCGCGTGGGCGTGTCGACGGCAGCTGTTGTGCCGGCCGCGCTTGCCTTGGTGGAAGATCGGGCCGAAACCGTCGCGGCACCCGTGCGGTCGACCGTCCCTGGTGCGAAATCACCTGCACCCGTGATGCACCGGGTGTCGTTCAACGCCGACGAGCGCGTCGTCGAGAAGCTCGAACGCCTGCAGAAAATCCTGGGTGTGGAGACGTTGGCCGAGGTGTGTGAGCGGGCGGCCGACCTGTTGTTGGACAAGGTCGACAGGGTTCGGCGCGTCGA
>JAYVBB010000343.1:0-8030 GCA_043750715.1 Pseudomonadota bacterium
CTTTCTCGCGCGAGAAAGTCTTCAGCCTCTCGGAAAAGTACAGCCTCGAAATCGGCTGCGCCGGCGGCATTGAAGTCGCCTCCTGCGGCCTCGGCACGATCAACGACTACTGGAAAGAGTCGCTGCCTCTCTTTGCTGATTTGATCAACCATCCGAGTCTGACCGACCAGGACGTGAAGCTGACGAAGGAGCGGCTGATTGCGTCGCTGCGGAACACGCCGAGCGACCCCGGCGGTTACATCAACGAGATCGTGAATTCGGTTTTTTATCCCGTCGGACATCCTTACCGGCTGAACCACGACGAGGCCCTGCAAGAGCTCGACAAGCTCGGCAAGAAAGACCTCGTCGCGATGCACAAGGACGTCCTGAACGCCGACAGCATGAGCATAGTCGTCGTCAGCTCGATGTCCGAAAAGCAGATCATGGCCGACCTCGAGAAGGCCTTCGGCAAGACCGCCAAGGCTCCGGTGCACACCGTCACCCCCGAGGTGCCGAAGTTCGACCAGGCGAATGCCTTCATTTTCAAGGACCGCGAGCTACCGACGGCATACATCCGCATCAAGCTGAACGCTCCGTCGATCCTCGACAAGGACGCCGTCGCGACCAAGCTGCTTTACGAGATTCTGAGTGAAGAGCTCGGCGACGTCATCCGCACCAAACGCTCGCTGTCTTACGCCGTCCACTCGTTCGCGATCCAGTACACGCTCGGCATTGGAGTGCTCAGCGCCTCGACGTCGAAGCCAAAGGAAACGCTGGAAGCGATGCACGAAGTACTCGAGCAGATGAAGACCAAGACCTACTCCGCGGAAGAAATCGAGGAGTATAAGCACGTCTTCGCCACCAACTACTATCTCACCCAGGAAACGCACGCGTCGCTCGCCGGCGCCCTGGCGAGCGCCTGGCACTTCTACAAGAACCCGAACGAGCACTACGAGCTCCCGAGGAAGCTCGACCAGGTTACGGCGAAAGACATCAAACGACTCGCCAACGACACGCTGAACGACCTGCGCGTAGGCGTGATCTTCGGCCGCAAGGCGTTCGAGGATTCCTGGGCGACGGATCTCATCAAGAAGAACTTGTCGACCGCGAAGAAAGCCGACAAGTCCTAGTCCCTTTCGCTGGTTCCCCATTTGAAGCCAAGGCCTCGGGTTTGACCCGGGGCCTTTTCGCGTGGGATCATTTCTTAATAATCACCAGCCCCAGAGGAACTTTCATGGCATTGCATGAGCAATCGACCTCGCGCCGTGCGTTCGTAAAAGTCCTTGGAGCACTGACGTCGTTCGTCGTCTTCGTGAAATGCAAGACCGTCGGCGCCGCCGCCGCTGCGGGCGGCTCGGACCTCCTCGCCGAAGCGGTCAGCGCCGAGGCAGCCGACTTCTTCGAGGTCTCGAAGGCCCTGACGGGGTTCTCTACGCTCGACGGCACACTCACCAACCAGTACTACCTCGACATGAAGGCGCAGTTCGGCGACGAGACGGTGCAAAAGCTCACCGACGCCTACAAGGCGATCGCCGCCGCGGGCGGCGACGTCGAGTCCGAAATCACGGCGAAGATCACGACCGACGCCGAACTCGGCAAGGCTTCCGGCGCCGCCATCATGCTCTGGTACTGGGGCACGTTCGGCAAGCTTCAACCCGAGCAACCGGTCGCGGTCCGAGCCTATCAAAAAGGCCTGGTCTGGCAGACGTTCAAAGGCAAACCCATGGGCGTTCCCGACGAGGCCGAAGGCGTCTGGGGCGTGGAACCGACGCAGTAAGGAGTTTGACGTGGCTGATTTCGATGTCGTCATCGTCGGGGCGGGGATTGCGGGCGGTTTGGCCGCGGATTCGTTGCAGCGCGCCGGTCTCAAAGTGATCGTGCTCGAGGCGGGGCCGAACCAACAGGCTCGCGGTCCGCTGATGAAGCGCTTTTATGCGTCGGCGATCCGCACGCCGGAGTCGCCGTATGCTAACGAGCCGAAGGCGCCGCGCCCGGAGGTCATTGCACTCGACGACTATTACGTCCAGAAGGGCGTGATGAAGTTCGGCAGCACGTACGAGCGGCGCGTCGGCGGCACGACGTGGCACTGGCTCGGCACCAGCGTCCGGCTGGTCCCGAACGACTTTCAGCTCAAGACGGCATACGGCCAAGGCCTCGACTGGCCCCTGACCTACCAGGACATCGAATCCTGGTACGGCAAAGCCGAGCAGGAGCTGGGCGTCGCGGGCGACAACGAGTGGGACCACGGCGCGCCGCGGACGACCAACTACCCGAATCGGCCCATCACGCAGACGTTCCTCGACCGGACGATCGGCAAGGCCTGCCAGGATGCCGAATTCGAGGGGAAGCCCGTCAAGGTCGGACCGACGCCGCAGGCACGCGATCCGGACCTTTGCGTCGGCTCGACGAGCTGCATTCCGCTGTGCCCGACCGGAGCGAAGTACGAAGCGACGCGCCACCTCAACCGCGCCAAGGCGCAGGGCGCCGTCATTCAGGAAAAATCGGTCGCCTCGCGCGTCAACGTTGGCCCAGACGGCAAAATTGAAAGCATCGAGTACACGACGTGGGAAGGCGTGAAGAAAGTCGTCACCGGCCGCGCCTACATCCTTTCCGCGAACGCGATCGAGACGCCGAAGCTGCTGCTGATGTCCAAATCCGAAGCCTTCCCGAACGGCGTCGCGAACCAGAGCGACCAGGTCGGCCGTAATCTCTCGGACCATCCGGTGCAGCTCAGCTGGGGGCTCGCCAAAGTCCCGGTCTACCCTTTCCGCGGCCCGATGAGCACGTCCGGCATCGAGACGCTGCGCGACGGCGCCTTCCGCAAAGACCGCGGCGCCTTCCGCATCGAGATCGGCAACGACGGCTGGTCCTGGCCGACCGGCGCCCCGTCGTCCACCGTCGCGGAGTTCGTCGGCAAGGGCCTCTTCGGTGCAAAGCTCAAGGCCGCCGTGAAAGATCACGTGACGCGCCAGGTACGCCTTTGCAGCCTGGTCGAACAGCTCGGCGATCCCGCGAACCGGGTCGTGCCGTCGGCCGACAAAGTCGACGCCCTCGGCATCCCGCGCCCGGAAGTGACCTTCAACGTCGGCACCTACGAAAAGGCCGGCCTCGAGGCGGCGAAGAAGGCGCACCAGCTCGTCTTCGACAAGATCGAGGCGACAGAAGCGCATCACCACACCGAAATCTTCGGCGCGGGCCACATCATGGGCACCTGTCGGATGGGCGCAAGCAAAACCGACTCGGTGGTCGATGCCAATCTCCGTTCGCACGACCATGACAACTTGTATATCCTCGGGTCCAGCGTGTTCCCGACGGTCGGGACCGGCAACCCGACGCTGACCATCGCCGCGCTGGCTCTGCGCACGGCCGACGTCATCGCGAAGTCTCTGCAAGGATAACCATGTCCCGTAGCATTCTGATCTCCGGCGCTGGCAGCGGTATCGGCCGGGCCGCGGCCATCGATTTGGCGAAGACCTGGTCCGACGCCGAATTCATCCTCGTCGGCCGCAGGCCCGCGCCACTGGAAGAAACGGCAAAGTACCTCCCTAAGGGGAAAGTGACGATCGTCTCCGCCTCGCAGTCGGACCAGAAAGAGCTCGCCGCCGCGCTGAAAAAGATCGAGCTGCCGAAACGCAACCTCGTCGCCGTCGTCGCCAACGCCGGCATCGGCGGAGACAACCGTTACGGCGGGGAAGACCGCTGGGCGGAAATCATCGAAACCAATCTGAGCGGCACCTACTATCTCGTCCAGGAGTGCCTGCCGGCTCTCCTCGCTTCGCCGGCCAAAGCGAAGAACGTGGTGATCATCTCGTCCATCCTCGCGCGCCTCGGCGTGCCTGGCTACACGGCTTACTGCGCGTCCAAAGCCGGATTGCTCGGTCTCATGCGGTCCTACGCAACGACGTTCGCGAAGAAGGCTGTGTACTTCAACGCGATCTGCCCCGGCTGGGTCGACACCGACATGGCCCGCCAAGGCATCCAGATCATGGCGGATGCGACGAAGCGTCCGTATGAAGCAGCGCTCGCCGAACAGATGGCGTACGTACCGACCGGCAAGATGTCGACTCCGGAAGAGATCGCCTCGATGGCGTCCTATCTCATCGCCGGACCGCAGACGTCGTTCACCGGCCAGTGCTTCGACATGAACAACGGCGCCTTGATGCCTTAAGGGCGCTTGGTCCGCGTCGACAGCGGCCAGGCAACGAGCCGTTTGGCGATGTCGCGCTCTCTCATGCCTTTTTCCGAAACGACACGACCCTGCACGGAAATGCCGGCGTCGTGTACCGTGTCTGGACTGCCCGAAACGAGCGGATGCCACCAGGAGAGGTCCTTACCTTCTTCCAAGCGGCGGTAGGCGCAGGTCGGTGGCAGGCAGTACATCGACGTCATGATCTCGGGAGTCAGGACGACGCAGTCGTTCACCTTTTTCGTCCGATTTTTGTAGTCGGAGCAGCGGCAGGTTTCGGCGTCGAAGAGTTTGCAGGCGACGTCGGTGTAAGCGATCTTCCGGGTGTCTTCGTCTTCGTATTTGTTGAGGCAGCAGCGGCCGCAGCCGTCGCAGAGGGATTCCCACTCCGTGCGGGTCATCTCGGCCAAAGTCTTAGTTTTCCAGAACGGTTGCTTCGCCACCCGGGGTCCTCCGCCCGTGACTTTACCGGTTCAGAAAGACCCTGGCTTGTAGTATTATTGAGCACTCCCTGCAAAATAGTGAGGCACCATGGCAACGCGCATATTAGCGCTCCTCTTCGCTTGCAGCGCGACGTTCGCGGGCTGCAAAGCCCGGAACGAGTCCGGCTCCGAGGTCGCCAGCATCAAGTCGAAGGCCGACGAATCGGCCGCGTGCCAAACCGAGTTCGAGGGCTTCGATGCGAGACGTGGCCTGCTGATTACGCCCAATGACCTTCCCGCGGGCGTTGCTGATCGCTATTCGCTACCGAAGCTCATGGCGCACGCGCTTGGCTCGAACGGCAAGGCAGCGGACGACGCGGCTCTGCGCACGGCCTTGAAGGACTGGCTCAGCCGTTGGGAGTCGGGAACGTATCAACCGGAAGATCTCTGGCGAGACCAGCAAGGCCCTCTGGTCGGGCTCGATTTCCGTGCCGGCTCGGGGCTTCTTCCGGCGACAGGGCTCATGAAAGCGATCAACCTGAAAGACTGGGACGGCGATCCTTCGGCGCTACCGTTCAAGCTGGTCTCGGTGGTCAACCGCCTCGATCTATGGAGCGGCGACCGGAACGACGCCGGCGAGACGCGTCTCATCTTCGGCGTCCCGAGAAAGACGTTCATGGTCATTTTCGAATACCGAAATCCTCCCATGCCGGCGCTCTCCCAATCCGGCGATCACAAGGCTTGCATGCAAGCCGCAGCGTCCAGCGGAAATCTCGCGGTCAAATACTGGGCGTGCCGTTGGCAGAAAGTCGGTACCGTCCGCGACGGTGCCTTCGACGCCGCCCTGAACGCCCTTCTCGACGACGTGACGGGGCCAGTGCCGGCGCAGTCGAGCAGCATGGTCCGGGGACAAGTCCGCACCAATGATTTCGTCACGGTTTTGGGCTGGGAGCTTCGCGAGTTCAAGATCCAATCGGGGCTGATAAAGGCATCGACCGCGAAGCAGGCACTTTCGATCGGCAACCTGTCGTCGCCTCCCGCGGATTTTTTGAAAGACGTCGAGAGCAACGTGTTGCGAATCGCGGACGGCCAAGCGATCGACGGCTTCTTCCCTTATCGCCGAGCCTTCGGCGAGCACATTTCCCAAGGCGGCTCCGTCAGCTGGGACGGAATCTACGACGACAACTACCGCGCCGTCTTCGAGAAGGCGCTGAAGCAGGTCGGCGAAAGCACTCCGCTCATCGAGTGTCTGGCGAAGGGCACGAGTCTTCCTCCCGCGATCCAGGAAGCCGTGAATCAAGGCTCGAACAGGAAGGAGCGGTTTCACCTCGCCGCGATGAACTCGATCCGGCTGGCGAGCTGCGCCGGCTGTCACAACCACGAAGCTCTTGGCACCCTCAAGGACGACAACGACGAAAGCAGCGAGAACTTCATGCACGTCGACGCGGCCGGAAACGTTTCGGCCTTCCTGACCGGCGAGCTGCCCGGCCGCGAGGACTTCCTCAAGAAAGCGGTCTGCGACCCGAATCCGCAGTTCGTTGCCACCAGATGCTTCGATCAATCGGAAGATTTCCCGCCCAGGCAGCAGGTCCAATGAAATCTTGGCTTTTTCTCATGACGCTCTCCACCGCTTCGCCGGCCTTCGCCGACGCGCCAGGCTGGCAGCATCGGCGGAATCTTTTGCAAGAGCCGCTACCCGAGGTGGATCAGCGCCAGACGATCGACGGCAAGCTCTACCGGATCTCTTACCGGGCCGACACCACCGACGGCAAGGCGCCGATGGGAAAGATGCACCAGTGGACGGTTACCGTCGAGCCGAAGCAGGCTCCGGCGGGCCCGCTGCATCTCGCCGTCGTGGGCGACATGCCGCAGCATCTCCACGGCCTCCCGACCAACATCGAGATCGTGCGCCAGGAAGACGGCCGCTTCCTGATCACGGGCATGAAATTTCACATGGTCGGCTGGTGGCGCCTGGCGTTCACCGTGTCGGACGGCGCGGCGAGCGAGGATTTCGTCTTCCAGCTGATCCTCTGACTCAGAGGATTTCGAGGAAGCACTGCAGGGCGTCGACTTCGCCCTGGGTGAGACCCAGTGGCAGCGTCTCGGAGTCGCCGATCGGCGCCGCAAGACGCTGGTTGTAGTGGAAGAGCACTTGCTTCAGCGTCCGGTAGACGCCGTTGTGCATGTACGGCGCGGTCTTCGACACACCGCGGAGCGTCGGCGTCTTGAAGGCTCCGAGCATCGAGCCGCCGGCGTGCATCGACTCCGCGCAGATCACGGGCTTGTCCTTGTCCGGAGCGTCCGAGTATTTGCCGACGCAGGAAAAAGGGCCGGCGACGAGCTCGGCGTCGCCGCTTTCACGGCCGTTGCCGACGTCATTGAGGTCGGCTAGCGGCACGCCGATGTTGTGAAAATAGCCGTTGGTGAGCAAGGGACCGTTGTGGCAGTTGATGCAAGTGCCCTTGCCGATGAACAGCTTCAACCCGTCCTTGGCGCAGGGTGGGAGCTCCGTCGCGGGTTTCACGTGGCCTCGGGCTAGCTCGTCCGCGTACTCGTCGAGGGGACCACGCTGGGGCTCGATCGTCAGCACGTAGGCTTCGATGGCTTTGCCGACGTTCGCCAGAGTCCACTCGGGAGTCTCTTTCCGTGGGTCGCCGAACAGCATTTGGTAGCGCTTGCGATAGCCGGAAACGATACGCTTTCGCAGTTCTTCCGGCTTCAGGTCGTGCTCTTTCGGGGACGTGATCGGTCCGCTCACGAGCGACCACAAGCTGTCGGCGCGGCCGTCCCAGAAGTAGAAATCCGACCAACCGGTCCCGACCAGCGTCGGAATGCTCCGGATGCCGTGGCTCCGCGTCGTGATCTGGCGAGGGCTGGCATAAGCTGTCGCGGCCGCGTGACACGTCGCGCACGAGGTCTTTCCGTCGTGCGAGAGCTGCTCGTCGAAAAAGAGGCGCTTGCCCAAGGCCTGGGCACGCGGATCGAAGGCGTGACGGTTCGAACGAAACTTCGGGAGAGTTCGCAGCTCGGGAAGCTGCGAAAGCGACAGCGAGGTGATCCGTTTCACCTCGCCGTCGCTCCATGCGCTGGCCGGAGACGCTGCTCCGAGGAGCAGCAAAACGATGCCGGCTAGCCGCGCGAGCGTCACAGAACCTTGACCATTTGGGAGACCGACGGCACGCCGCGGCCGTCGACGTAGAACATCATGTAGACGCCGGCGGGGAGGAGGTTGCGCTCATCCTTGCCAGGGAGCTTCAAGGCGACGTTGCCCCGGTCGTTCTTGCAAGACCCCGGCTCGTTCGGCGCGTTCTCGACGACGGCCGGGCCGCAGAGCTTGAAGAGCCGTTGGCCCTGGTCGCCGGAGTGCGTCACGGCGCCGAGCTTCACGAGGGTGACCTTGGCGTTGCCCGCGTCACCCGCACCGTCGACTTCGAGCTGGATGT
>JAYVBB010000344.1:0-6174 GCA_043750715.1 Pseudomonadota bacterium
GCTCGCTCGTGCGCGTGCTCCAGCTTCTGACCGTCTGGGCGCTCGTCCGCGTGGCGTTGCTAGCGGGACTCAATCTGAAGCTCGGCGTCGGCCGCGCGGGCGGGACGGCGGCCTGGGTCTCCGGCTTCAAGGCTCAGCTCAAATACGCGCTGCCGATCGGCGCTTCGAACCTCCTTTCCGTCAGCCTGAAGCTCGACCGCTTCGTCGTCGCCTCGTTCTTCCCGGTCGCGCAGTTCACGCGCTATTCGGTCGGATGCTTCGATCTCCCCGTGCTGCCGCAGGCCGTGAACAACCTCCACGATTTGACGTCGATCGACATGGTCGAAGCCGACAGCGAAGGCAAACGCGACCAGTTGCGCGGGATCTGGCTCGAAACCGTGCGCAAGATTCAGCTGATGACCATGCCTGCGGTGGCATTCGCCTGGTTCTACGCCGAGGAGCTGATCAAGCTCATCTTCTCCGACAAGTACGCCGACAGCGCCGGCATTTTTCGCTGGTACGCTCTGGTTTTCCTGTTCACGAGCATCGATTCCGAGATCCTCTTCCGGGTGTTCGGCAAGACGGCGCAGGGGCTGGCGCTCGATTCGCTGAGCCTCGTCCTGTCGCTGATTCTGATCGTCGCCGGCATTCGACTTTATGGCGCCGAAGGGGCGATTATCGGCCGCCTGCTCGCCCAGATCCTGACGTTCGCCGTCCGCACCAAACGGGCCTCCCGCCTTCTGGGAGCATCCCCGCGCGACATGGTGCCTTGGAAGCACGCCGGGCTCACCGCCTTGGTGTCGATCGTGGCGGCCGCCATCGCGCACAAAATCCCGCTGCACACGAGCTACCTGCTCGCGGATCTCGCCTTGGGGGCCGTGATCACCGGCCTGCTGTTCGCCGGAGGTGCCGTAGCCGGCCGCCTGCTCTCCCCCGAAGAGCAGGCCTACCTCCGGACCAAGTTTGCTTGGGGCTGAATTAATTGACAAAATCCGGCGATATGAGCGCAATCCCGCGATGTGATAAAGGTGTGGGTCGAATTGGAGGACCCCGTGAGCCAACGCCAGCCCGCCGAATGGGCCAAGCATCAAGCCGTCTGGACGGCCTACCCCTACGACCCCGAAGCCTGGTTCGAGCATCTCGACGGAGCGAAGAAGGAGTTCGTGGCGTTGTGCCGGGCGATCGGCGGGCAAGGCGGCGAGCGTCTGGAGATTCTGATTCCGGACGAAAGCTTCCGCGCGGAAGCCGCCGCGAGCCTTGCGGGCGTCCCCTGCAATCTGCACGTCGTCCCGTTCGGAGACAGCTGGCTCCGTGACACCGCCCCGGTCTGGTGCCGGACCGACGCGGGAAAGCTCGTGAGCGTCTGCTTCAAGTTCAACGGCTGGGGTGAAAAGTACGTGATGCCAAACGACGATAAAGTGTCGGCGGAGGTCGCCCGCATCACTGGATACGAAACCGTCAACGTTCCCCTAGTCCTCGAAGGCGGCTCGATCGACACCGACGGCGAGGGCACCGCCCTCACCACGAAGCAGTGCCTGCTGAACGCGAATCGCAACCCCGGCATGACCTCGGCCGCGATCGAAAAGCTCGTGAACGAGGCCTACGGCGTGAAAAAGCTGGTCTGGCTCGACGACGGCTTGCTCAACGATCATACCGACGGTCACATCGACAACATCGCGCGCTTCGTGGCTCCCGGCAAAGTCGTCGCCATGGAACCCCGCGGCAAGCAGGATCCGAATTTCGACACGTTGAACCGGATCATCGCGACGCTCGAGGTCGCAACCGACGCTCAGGGCCGGCGCCTGCAGGTCATCCGCATCCCCTCCGTCGGCCGCGTGACCTCTGACGACGGCACGGTCATGCCCGCGAGCTACATGAATTTTTACATCGCCAACGAAGCCGTGATCATTCCGCTCTACGATTCCCCGTTCGACGCCGAAGCCATCGAGAAGATCGGCGCCTGCTTCCCGGGAAGAAAAGCGATCGGGCTCTCCGCCAAAGCGATTCTGACGGGCGGCGGCTCCTTCCACTGCATCACGCAACAGCAACCGAAGGTCTAGAGACATGACCCGTAAAGTAAAACTCGCCGCCATCCAATGCGCGCTCGGCGACGACAGGGGCACCAACGTCGCGCGCGTCGAAAAGCTCGTCCGCGCGGCCGCGGCGCAAGGCGCCCAGGTCATCCTTCCGCCAGAGCTCTTCGAAGGCCCTTACTTTTGCCGAGTCGAGGACGAGCAGTTCTTCTCGTGGGCGCGTCCGGTCGCGGGCAATCCCACGATCGAGAAATTCCAGGCCCTGGCCAAGTCGCTCAAAGTCGTGCTTCCCGTCTCCTTCTTCGAGAAGGAAGGGCCGCATTATTACAACTCGGTCGCGATGATCGACGAGAAGGGGCAGCTGCTCGGAACCTACCGAAAGAGCCACATACCGGACGGCCCGGGCTACGAAGAGAAGTTCTATTTCCGCCCCGGCAACACCGGCTTCAAGGTCTGGGACACCGCATATGGCAAGATCGGCGTCGGCATCTGCTGGGACCAATGGTTTCCGGAATGCGCCCGTGCGATGGCGCTGCAGGGCGCCGAAGTCCTTCTTTATCCGACGGCCATCGGCAGCGAGCCGCAGCAGGCCGACCTCGACACCAAGGATCCCTGGCAGCGCGCCATGGTCGGACACGCGGTCTCGAACGTCGTTCCCGTCGTCGCTGCGAACCGCATCGGCAACGAGCACGGCCAGATTTTCTACGGCCATTCGTTCATCGCCAACCACCAAGGCAACTTCCTGGCGGAGTTCGGCCGCAAGGACGAAGGCGTCCTCGTAGCGGAGGTCGACCTCGCCGAAGTCGAGACCTACCGGGCGGCCTTCGGATTCTTCCGGGACCGGCGTCCCGAACTCTATATGCCCCTGACGGACCGTTGACTCCGAGTAGTCTCAGTGACTCTCGGAAGCGTCGGTCTCGCCGATGAGTGGGCCGAAGAATTCCTGCGCAAGCCGCGAAGTCGTGCCGTCGGCCTTCAGTGCGAAGACTGCCTCGAGGACCTGATTCGCCAGGGCCTTGTCGGCCTTCGCTACGGCGATGCCGACGGGCTGGTGCGTGATCTCGGCGGCGAGAATCAGCAGCTGGCCGCCGCTGGCATCCACCCGCTTCTTCGCCGTCGGCAGGTGCACGACGACGGCGTCCAGCTTGTCCAGGTCCAACGCCTCGAAGAGCTTCCGCTCGACCGGGTAAGCCTGGACGTCCTTCACCTCACCCTGGTTCTTCTTCAGGTGAAAGACCGTCCGGGCGGCCGACACGGTAACCGTGCCGACCGTCCGGGTGGAGAGGTCGGGATTCGCCGAAAGGCCCTTGCCCGCTTTCGCGACCAGGGCCTCCGGCATCGCATAGTACTCGATCAGCTTGACGTCGCTCCGGGTGGGGGCGACCTCAATCGCGGAGATTCCCAGATCGATCTCTTTGCCGGCGACGGCATCGACGATTCGATCGAAGTCCATCTTCACGATCTCGACGGGTCGGCCGAGTTTTTTGCCCAGGGCGTCAGCATAGACTACGTCGAAGCCTTCCAGGTTGCCCTGAGCACTCGAGAAACCCATCGGAAAGTAGGTCGGGTCCATGCCGACTCGGAGAGCCGGCGCAGCGTTCGCTGTGGTGGTGACCAAAGCTATGCTTAGGACCCAGGCCTTCATTGCTGGAACATCTTCACTTTGGTCGCGCCGCCGCAGAAGCTGTACGTCTCAGGAGAGAACAGCTGCTGGCAGACCGCGATGTCGCACTGGCTGAACCGGCGCGATTCATGAACCGAGGCTTCGCCTTCTTTCCAGATGGCGCAGGCGCGGTTGCCGTTGTTCAGGTTCACCCAACCGCACAGGCAGCCGTCGCCGCGGGGTTGTTGCGTGAGGGTCGCCGTCGAGACGAAGAACGGATCGGCCACTTCGGCTTTGTAGGCACGAAGGGCGGAAACGCTCGAGTCGACGCGCATGTTGTTGTCGCCGGATTGGATCCAGCTGGACTCGTGCCAGTAGGCCACTGCTTTGACGCGCGGGTAGCGATTGGTTTTCACCGCTTCGAACGCGTTGGTGATCCAGTCGGCTTTCCGAAGTGCCGCGAACGGATCTTCGATAATGCCGAACTCTAGAACCGCGATCGGCTTCTGGTCGGTGACGGCGGCCATCTCGGCGTACGCCGCGTCCATGTGACTCGTGAACTCTTCCCACGGGTCGCCAGGCAGCTGGGCGCTGTAGACCGAGAGGGCGAGCCAGTCGACGAATTCGTCGCCCGGGTAGTACGCCGCCATGTTGTTCCACTGGTTGTTGTTGGGCTTGTTGCCCGACGCCATGTGGAAGACCCAGGTGACGTTCTCGACGCCTTCGCCGCGGAAGAGCGTCACGAATTTCTTGTAGGTGTCTTTGTAGACTTGAGGGCCGGCGGTGTTGTTGCCGCTATTCACGCCCGACCAGGGATACCAATCGCCGTTGGCTTCCGGAGCGAAGTCGAGGACGACCGGCTTGCCGAAGGTCTTGACGGCTTTGGCGTAGTTGCGGATGTCGAGGTCGTAGCGACCGGCGAGGATCCGTTCCAGCGAGTAAAGCGGGTCGGCGCCATTGTAGCGGCGTTTGACGCTCCACGGCTTGATGTGAACGACCGGGATACGGCCGGCGTCGGTCACTTCCTGCACGGCGCGGCGCGGGAAGGCGATGCCTTGATCCCAGTTGTCGCCGATGATCGAAAAGGCGACGCCTTTTTGGACCAACTGCTCGAAGCGGATCGTGCCCTGAGCGGCTTCGCCCGTCCTGAGATACTCAGGAAGGTCGGCGAAGACACCGTGATAGGCGCCTTGTTCCGGAGGCAGCAACTTGATCGGGGCGCCTTGCGCCGCGACAGGTGCCACCACGAGAGCCAGGAGACCGGCTCCCGAGATGACGGTAGACCAAACGTTTTTCATGACAAATCCCTCTAAAGTTCTGACCTGTTCCACCAAAAATACCGAACCTGCTGGATCGGAGTTACGACAAACGGAGCATCGCTGCATGAGCCGGGGCTTGGGATGGCTTGGCGAGTTTGGCCAGAAAGGGCGCGATGCCCAGAACGGCCTTCATCGCGGTCTTCCCCAGCACGAAAGTCGCTAAACGGCGGCGTCCTTCGGCATTCTGCTTCAGGTAAAAGAGCTCATACCGCAGCTTGTCCGCCGGCAGAGCATCATAAGGAAGACAGATCTGGGCAAGGCCCGTGATGCCGGGGCGCACCACGTGGCGGTCGTCATAGCGTGAGACGGTCTTGCGGAACTGGTTCACGAAGTCCGGACGCTCGGGGCGGGGTCCGATGAAGCTCATCTCGCCGCGCAGCACGTTGATCAGCTGCGGGAGCTCGTCGAAATGGGTGGCACGCAGCACCTTCCCGATCGACGTCACGCGCGGATCGTTCTTGGAGGAAAGGACGGGGCCGGTTTCGGCCTCCGCGTCGATCACCATGGTGCGGAACTTCACCATCTTGAACGTCTTGCCGAAGCGGCCGACGCGCTCCTGGATATACAGCACCGGGCCACCTGAGGCCAAGCGCACCGCCAAGGCCGTCAATCCGAGAAGCGGTAGCGCGAACAGCAAGCCGCAGAAGGCCAAGGCACGCTCGAGGAGCATGCCGTGGTCCACTGCGGGGATCTGCACGAGGTGAAGGGACTTCACGGGCCGGGGAAAAGATTAGGTAGCGCGCGGCAGGGTGCTCGTAAACCGTTGTTCCATGGGTGCTCACCTGATGCGTATTAGAGCGATTGGCATGAATTCAAGTTCTGCTTGTGCAACGCGCATGCCAGATCTTTGCGATGAGCCTTCACAAAGACAAAGCCAGGAATTTCAGTCAGTACAAAAGTAGTACGCAAAAATGGCGCATTTTCCGCGGTGCTAAGTTGGTCAAGCAATGGCGCGGTAAGTAAAGAAACTAAACCTGTGCATAGAGCGCAAAGTAGCGCCGCAGCATCGCTTCCAGGGAAAAATGGCGCACCACCCCTTGGCGCGCGGCGAGTCCGAGAACGGGCAACCGCGAGCGTTCGCGGGCAAGGTGCTCGATCGCTTCTTCCAGCGACTGATCTTCCAGGTCAAACAGCAGGTTTCCCATCTCGACGAGCGCGCGGTGCGGCGGAATGTCGCTTAGGAGACAAGGCAAACCGACGGCCATCGCTTCGAGCACGGAGATGGGATGACACTCGACGC
>JAYVBB010000345.1:0-2224 GCA_043750715.1 Pseudomonadota bacterium
CCGCCGGTCGTCTACACGGATGCGGTCCGCTTGAAGCAGATTCTCCTGAACGTCGTCGACAACGCCATCAAATTCACGGAAAAGGGCGGCCTGACGGTCAGCGTCCGGACGTTTTCGACGACGCCGACTTCGCTCGGGCTGCGTTTCGCCGTAACCGACACCGGCATCGGCATATCCAAGGTGCAGCAAACCAACCTCTTTCAGCTTTTCAGCCAGGCCGACTCGTCGACGACGCGCAAATACGGGGGTACGGGCCTCGGCTTGGCGTTGGCGCACCGGATCGCCCGCCTGTTCGGCGGCGACTTGGTGTTGGAAAGCAGCACGCCGGGGGGTGGGAAGCACATTCGTCGCCACCGTCGTCGTTCACCTTTCCGATCGCGACGTCTGAGCGTATTCTGACGGGATGAAAGTCCCACACGACCAGTTGAATCCCGACACTCTGCGCAGCCTGATCGAGCACTTCGTCGGCCGCGAAGGGACCGACTACGGCGACCGCGAGGTGTCGCTCGACACCAAGATCGCCCAGGTGCTGCGGCGCCTCGAACAAGGCACCGCATTCGTCCTGTTCGACGCGGAGTCGGAGACCTGCAACATCGCGACGGTGACCGAGCTCCGTGAGTTCGCCGACCGCCCCCCTACCGCGGCGCGTCCGGTCGAGTGGAGCCGCGCCCGCTTAGGCGGCGACGAGGCCCAAGTCGACCGGCGAGACGGCCAGGTCGAGCGGAACTACGAAGACGCCTGCCAGCCGGACGCGCCGGAATAATCGACGAGGGACCGGTCGCCTAGACTTCCGCGACCTTCGCCAAGAAAAAGCCGAGCGTGTTCTTGTCGGTGATCATCAACGCTTTCACCGGCCCCTTGGCCCCAATGTGGCGGCCGAGCTCCAGGGAATCGACGGCGACGATGCACGCCGCAAGGCGATCGGCATGTTTGGCGATGAGGGATTCGGCGTCGCGGTAGAATCGCTCGCTACCGTCCTGGGCCACGATCAGAAGACGGGACATCCGAGGGGACGGCGGAGTGGCATGCTTCGCCATCGCGGCCTTCAGACCCTTTTGTTCGTTCGCGAGGTGGTCGGTGATCAGCTCCAGACCCTGCAGCATGTGACTTTTCTCGAAGGGCAGGCGGAGGGCGTCGCGCATCGACGAGTCGAAGGCCCACCGCGCCACCAGGATTTTGCCGCCCGGCCACAAAGGGTCCATCGCATCGGTGAAGCGTTGGGTGATCTCTTCGAGACGAGGGTGGTCTTTGAGATTTTTTGGAAGATTCAGCAAGCGGGCACTCCATGGATCAGGAGTGGATGAGTACAGGCCTGGGCGTCCCGCGCCAAGCAGCGATTCTGACCCGGTATGGCCCACCAGAAAAATGAGGTCAAATAGGGGGAACCGCCCCTTACTAAGCCTCCCCGGTACAGATTTGACCAATTTAAGGCCGGCGACTGATCGGTCTAGTCTTAAATTGCTATAAATCATTCCTCTGATCTGACTAGCTAAAACCGGAAAATGTCAGAATTGCTGATGACTTCCATCTCATTGTCCGCATAGACAACATGAGGCTCAGTGCGCGACGTCGCCAAAATTCTGGTCCGCTCGCCCTCAAGGGGCGGTTGATTTGACGAACGTGCTCATGCGAGTCCAGCGGTTGGCTTCCAGCTCGGGGAAGTCGGAGTCGGCGCGGTCGCGCCAGATCGCCGACAGCGTGCGGTCGGACGCGAGGACGATTTCCTCGTCGCACTCGTCGTGAGACTTCCGGAAGTCGTGGTAAATGCAGAGCAGCCAGCCTCCCGGGTCGAGCAGCCGGCAGGTGAGGTTGATCAACGTCCCGAAGTCCTGACCCGAGGGCTTGTAGTCCCGCGACCGGACGGGCGGCGGAATGAACGGCGGCGGATCCAGAATGATGCCCTGGAATTTCTGACCCCATTTGATCGCGCGCGGCAGGTGGTGGTAGGCGTCGCCCTTCAGGACCGAACGGTTGTCCTGCCGCAGCGAGTTGAACTCATAGCTGAAGCGGATCTTGTCCAGCGCGTCCTGGCTCTTGTCGAGGTGCACGACGTCTTTGGCTCCGCCCACCAGGGCGGCGATTCCAAGGCTTCCCGTGTGCGAAAACAGGTTGTAGACCCGCCGCCCCCGGGAGTTGTCCTTGATCCAACGGCGGGCAGGACGGGCGTCGAGAAACAGGCCGCTGGAGTGCAGGTAATCCGGATCGGCAAAATACGAGATGCCGT
>JAYVBB010000346.1:0-5163 GCA_043750715.1 Pseudomonadota bacterium
CATCGACGCCTCCTCGATCAACAAGGTGATCCGCGTCGATGTGCCGATCCTCGGTGACGTCGGCGCGGTGCTGGAGGCGGCGCTGGCCCTTTGGCGCGCCCGTGGATCGAAGGTTAATACCGCCGGCCTGCGCCAATGGTGGACGAAAATCGAACCGGATTCGTCGCGGGCGAGTAGGGCTCGAAAAACACGAAGTCCGGCGCCAGAGTTTCGCGTTGAATCTTTTCGCGGAAATCACCGAGGCGTAGGTCCCAGGAGACGCGACCGCAGGCGCTTTGCCAGCAACCACTGGTCATCAGAGTCTTGAGCTCCGACACAAAGCCTTGGACATAGGGAATGCGGTGCGCATGTTCGAGTGTGAATTCCAAAAGCGACGGATCGATTTCGTAACTCACGACACGTAGCCGCCGCAGGCCATCGGTCAACAGCAAGGCCGCGCTGATTGCTGCAAGTGCGTTGGCAGCGGCTCCGAGCCCGACGTCAAAGACGACGACTTCGGTATCGTGCGCGCCTTGCGAGGGTCGCCGCAGGGCGTCGCGCAGCTTCGAGGGATCAATGTACAGGGCATTGGCCTCGTCCCAAGGCCCGATCTGAGCGTGCATGATTTCATCGACGACCCGGTCGAGGATCGAAATGGCGCCGCTGGCGGTCGTAACGAGTTCGAATCTTGGGGTAGGCATTTAAGCATGGACCTGCGCGGCTATGCGAACGCCAATGCAGGCGTCGTTCAATATCGGATGACGCAAAAACGTCGCGCTACGAACGATTCGTAGCGCGACGCATTCAATAACAACTTAGAGCAGCTTACCAGCGACCGCCGCCACCACCACCGCCGCCACCGCCGCCGCCGCGTCCACCGCCGCCGCCGCCGAAGCCGCCGCCACCGCCGCCGCCACCGCCGCGGGGTTTGTCTTCCGCTTCGTTGACCTTGATCGTGCGACCGTCAAGCTCTTTGCCATCCATTGCGGAAATCGCCTTCTGCACGCCGTCACTGTCGACGAACGTCACGAAGCCGAAACCGCGTGAGCGGCCCGTCTCGCGATCTTGAATGACCTTCGCTTCTTCAACTTGGCCGAATGCCTCGAAGGCATTGCGAAGCGTGTCATCGTTCGTGTTCCAGCTCAAGCCACCGACAAAAACTTTCTTACCCATTTCTTCTCTCTCCAGAATAGTAGCTCGGGCCGTCCAGGATGGCCGACCCCCTGCCTAATGGCAGGCCAAACCACCTTGTACTCTAAGAACGCGGCGAACGCCACTTTGGATAGAGTCAGCCAACAAAACCCGGGGGTTTGGGTGCCTTTTCGTCGATTTCGGACCTCCGTGAGCCGTTTCGGCAGCCGTCTCCGCGTTACCGGGTGAAGACGCTTTTTCACCCCCATACCCCCTAGGAGGTTACCGATGTCCCGCTTCCTCAGCCGTTTCCTCGTCGCCGTCGCCCTCGTCGCCGGTTTCTCCTCCAGTGCCTTTGCCGAGAGCTGGTTCGTCACCGCCAACGGCGGGGTCGGTGCGCGCCCGGTCTGGGTCGGGACGGAAGGCGGCAAACAAGTCTACGTCTGCCGCATAGGCGGTACGCCGGGCAAGCTCATCCCCGCCGACGGCAAGTGCTACATCGCCTACTACGGCAAAGAGTACGCCTATACGAGCTACGAGGTCCTCCAGGATCCCAGCGGTCGCTACCGCTTCTTCGCTGGCTCGGCTCTGAGCGATGACTACGTCATCGACGGAGGCTATGAAAACGGTGTGCTCACGCAGATCTGCCGCGTGCGCCGCGGCAACGACTTCATCGGCGGCAAGCTGATCGGACCGGTGCAGAATGGCAAGTGCTACTACGGCTACTACGGAGTCGAATACATCAGCACCGTCTACGACGCGCTCTCTGACGCCTGAAAGACTCCGTCAAGGAGAACGCCCCGATTTGATCGCCTGCCGGATCAAGCGGGAAGTAAACCGCATCGATGTCCTTCAGTGAGCGGATCTTGACGTGGCGCACTTGTGCACCTTTGCCTCATGTCAACAAAATCGTCGCATTTTACGGCCAATCTTGCAAAATGGAGAATCCATCATGCGTTTGACGAATGATGGATTCCCGATCGCCTCAATGCAGCTGCTCCGAACCCCCCGACGGGATCTTCAAAACCTGTCCGGGATAGATTTTGTCCGGATCCTTGAGCACGTCCCGGTTCGCGTCGAACAGGACGGCGTACCGGCTCGCATCGCCGAGCTCGTTCTTCGCGATCTTGGACAACGTGTCGCCGGCCTTAACCGTGTACGTCTTCGCGGCAGCCCGGGGCACCGTGCCGGCGTCGGCTTCGGGAATCCGTGCCACCGGTGATTCACCGGCATTGCGAACGGCCTGCGGGGGCGCCGAGGGCGGCGGGTCTTTTTTTCCGAACTTCGGTCTCAGCATGTCTAATAAACCCATGACGTTCCTCCTTGGAAACGGGTTGGGCCATTCGCATGCAAAATGCGCTCCTGGAAGCGAAAACGCCGGCGTCTCGGGACTGCCGGCGTTCAAATGAGACCAGGTCGGGGCTTACTTCTTGACGGGCGCTTTTTTCGCTTCCTGCTTGGCCTGTTGCTGCTTCGCGGCGGCATTCTTCGCTTCGTCTTTGGCCTTCTGCTTCTTCGCTTTGTCCTTCGGACTCGTGTCACCCATGATCAATCTCCTTTTTGCGGTTGTATAAGATAGTTCTACGTTAGGAATTCTCAGGACGCCACCGCCTGCGGGGCCTCACCCTCACTTTTTCGGTGGAGCGCCCTTGAGACAAGCGAAGGTACGAGCCTGCTGGGCGGGCGGACACCTGGCCGCGATCAGGTCCGAGGCAAACCGACCCGGCGGCAAGAGCCGGCTCAAGACTTCAGGTCCTCCATCGCATCGAAGGACAGGCGCGCTTCCCCCGCCCTGCTTTCGTATTCGGCCAGCGTTTCGTTCAGCTTGGTCAAAGAGACCAGCGCTTGCCGGATCTGTTTGACGAGAATCGGGCTGGTCGTCCGCTGCTCTTCGAGGATTGTCGCGGCAAACTCGAGCGTCTGCAAGGGGGTGTTCATCAAGTCGCGGATGCTCTGCATTTTGGCGGCCGACCGGTGGAGACTCAGGCGCTCGGTCTCCGACTCGTAGAAGCGCCGTTCGAGGCGTTGGCGAGTGAACCGGGACACCAGTACGATTGCGCCGGAGACGCCGAACGCGGCCATGATCCAGGGCTCGCCCAAGGCGATTTTTGCGCGCTCGGCTTGCGGCAGGGTGAGAACCTGCACCACTCGCACGAGCGTGTTCAGCGCGACGGTGAAAATGGCCGTCCCCAAAGTGGGAGCAAGCAGCGCCGCCACGAAAATTGCCAGCTTGTTCCCTTGGAAGGGCACCGCGTCCATGCCGTGCGTCGCGAAGGCGACGTTCGAAAGGTAGAACGCGAACGTGACGCGGAACGAGTTGAGGAGGTAGACCGCGCCGCCATTTTCCAAACGACGGGACGGTGGCTAACCAAGGCCAGATAGAGCAACGAAAGGACGCCGATGGAGGCCGAGAGGATGGACGGCCAGATGGGGGCGCCGATGTCCGCGTCGATTTCGATGCCGACCGCCATGCCGAGCGCCGTCACGGCTGCCGCCATCAAGGTGGCGTGCCGAGCCCGACGGCTCGCGGACGGCGCGCGGATCAAAGCTTCACCGCCAGCCTGCGTTTGAGGGCCGGCCTGGCGCTCCGCGGCCGTCTCGACCCAGCTCCCAGGAGATTCGCCCAAGCGTCGGCTGCAACCCGCGGAGTGGCCTCGGCCCGCAGCGCGGCGGCAGCGTCGACCAGCGTCTGGACGTCGCCTCGGCTCAGCTCGCGGTTGAGCAGGAGCCCTCTCGGGGATCCCTTCGGTTGGCCGGGTTCGGCGGGGAGGATTGGGAATCTCGGCGTCCCGGCCCTCCCCCCAGCACGGCCAGAATCTCCATGCCGAAGGCGGACGGCAGGAAGCCGAGCCAGCTTCGCGAACCGCTCCAGGTCGCCGCGGTGCTGCTCGACCTCGGTCGAGCCGCTCGTAAGGGAATCGATGACTTCGCCTAAAATCATGTCCGTTTCATCGGTCGATTCGGGCAAACTCGTGCATGGCGGATTTGTGAAGTTCTGGCGTTTTGCCCTTGAATTAAGACCCTTTCTGGGTTCAACTGCTCTTCCTAACGGCAACTCATCGATCGAAGGAGACGGATATGGCCAAGGGTCAAGACGCGAAAAAGAGCGACAAGAAACAACCTCTGAAGACGCCGAAGGAAAAGAAAGCCGAAAAAGCGGCGAAGAAAGCCGCCAAAGGCTAATTTCGACGCGAGTGTTAGAATGAAGGACCGGTCGGGTTGATGCCCTCTGGTTCTTTTTCTTTGAGGTCGGCGCCGCCATGAGAACCCTGTCCTCGCTCCTGCTCTTCGTTTTGAACTTCGCGCCGGCGTGCCGCCACGGCGGCCAGAACTCCGTCTCGGAAAGCCTCGGCGAAGGCGACAAGCGCGCACCCTGCCGCGTGCTGGTCGCCATGTCCGACGCGAGCACGCTCACCGCGGTTCGCACCACGCTCGTCGGCCCGAAGACGAAAGACTATACCTTCGGCTTTCTGCTCGACGAGATGGCGATCCCCGTCCAGGCGTTGCTGGACTTCGGCTGCCAGGTCGTCTTCGCCAACCCGACTGGCGTCGAGCCACCACGAGACAAGTCGGGCGATTCGGCCGTGTATTTCACCGACGGCTTCCCGGAAGCTCCGGAAGAGGCCTCGCTCCTTCAGGCGGCGAAGGCGAAGGCCCGGCTCGACGCCCTCGTCCCGGGAGACCGGGAAAAAGCGGAGTTCGCGTCGGCCATGCGTTTGGTGACGGACGCCGGTTCGCCCATTCGGGGCCGGGGTCCAGGATCTTTCGACACGCCGCGCCGCTTCGCGGAATTCGTCGATGCTGCGGGTGAGGGAGTCGCTGCGCGTTTGGACGAGTTCCAGGCCGTGTTCGTGCCCGGTGGCTACGCTCCGATGCTCAATCTGTGGAACGACGCGCAGCTCGGCGGAATCCTCCGTTGGTTTCACGCCAACGAGCGCCTGACGGTCACGTTATGCCGCGGCGGCGTGGCGTTGCATTCGGCGGTGACGGCCGACGGCTGGATCTACCAGGGCTACCGCATGACGACCTACTCGACGGTCGAGGATGACGTCG
>JAYVBB010000347.1:0-2658 GCA_043750715.1 Pseudomonadota bacterium
GCGACGCGCAGGTAAATCGCCTCCCCGTTGCTGATCCCGCCCTGGATGCCGCCGGAGCGGTTCGTCGCCGTCCGGATCTTGCCGCCGTCGCTCGTGAAGGCGTCGTTGTGCTCGGAGCCGAAGAGCTCGGTGGAGGCGAAGCCCATGCCGACCTCGAAGCCTTTGCTGGCCGGGAGGCTCATCATCGCTTTCGCCAGATCCGCCTCGAGCTTGTCGAACACCGGGTCGCCGAGGCCGACGGGCACGCCGCGCGCCACGCAGCCGATGGTGCCGCCGACGGTGTCGCCGGCTTTCTGCGCGTCGGTGATGATCTTCGTCATGGCGTCGCGCGACTTCTCGTCGGGGCAGCGCAGCATGTGGACTTCGACTTCCGAGCGTTGGACTTTGCCCAGGTCGATGCCTTGGGCGCGCATGCCCTTCACCGAATCGACGTAGCCCACCACGGCGAAGCCCGGGACCTTCGCTTCCAGGATCTGTTCCGCGACGGCGGCGCCCGCGACGCGCCCGATGGTTTCCCTCGCCGAAGCGCGCCCGCCGCCCGACCCCGGCCGCACGCCGTATTTGACGAACGTCGTGTAGTCGGCGTGCGACGGCCGGAACACCTGCTTCATGTCGGCATAGTGCGCGGGGATCGCGTCTTCGTTTTTCACCATCAGCGTGATGGGCGTGCCGAGCGTGACGCCGCCGTCCAGGCCCGACAGGCATTCGACCTGGTCTTTTTCTTTTCTCGGCGAGCTGATCGCGCTCTGGCCGGGTTTTCGCCGGTCGAGCCACACCTGCACGCGCGCCAGGTCGAGCTTGATTCCTGGGGGGCAGCCGTCGATGACGACGCCGACGGCGCCGCCGTGCGATTCGCCGAAGGTCGTGATGCGGTAAGAATGGCCGAACGTGTTGGGCATGGTTCCTCTTAAAACAGCGCGTCGAAGCCCGTCGTCATGTAGAGCTCGAAGGGATTTCCCACCACCTGGCCGACGCCCGTGCCGAGGTTGAAGCGCACGCCTTTGTTCTCGAACTGGAGGTCGACGTTGTAGCCGTGGGCGCGCACGAGGTGGTCGTAGCCTTTCCTCGGTTCGCTGCCGACCCAGGCGTCGCCGTAGTTGTAGAATGCCGTGAAATCCAGGCGCTCCATGTAGAGGATCCAGATGAGTTTTTCCAGGTCCTTGACGATCGGCATCGTGAAGTTCGCCTTGGCGCGGGCCTGGGTGTCGCCGAAATGCGGCGAGAAGAGGCCGGTGTCGGCGTCGCCGAGCGGAAAGCTGTTCTGGTTGTAGCCGCCGCCCGAGCCCGGGACGTACGTCTTGAGCGGCCGGTAGATTTCCGCGATGTCGCGGCGCTTCTTGCCGCGCGTGCGGCTGCCTTCGAGGCCCGCGGAAGCGCGGGAATCGAGGAAGGGGAGAGCGACGCCGAGCGTCGTCGAGGCGCCGACCTGGTTGTAGTCGAACTCTTCGTTCATCGCTTCCGGCGCGACGCGGCCCGACAGCGCGTTCGACCACGTGAAGCGGCCGAAGACGTGCGCCAGTCCGAGGCTCGAGGCGGGCTCGGCGAGGAAGCCGTGGCCGTTGAACTCCGGCCCGAGGTATGGCTTCAGGTGCGCGTACTTGATGCCGAGGCCGAAGTTGCCCGCCCCGCCCAGGAAGCGGAAAGCGACGTCAGCTTCGGCGCGCACGCCTTTTTCGTCGAGGTAGCTGCTGACGATGTCTCCCGTCGCGATTTCCACGTAGCGGCCGTTGTAGGTCTGCTGCCGGTATCCCGTGAGCGTCAGCGTCGGAGTGAAGCGCGTCGAGACGAGCGCGACCTCCTGGTAGGGGAAGTGGCTGGCGGGACCGTAAAGCAGCGTCGCCCGGATGCTCTCGTTCTGCATCTGGTCAATGAGCGGCACCGTCACGATGCCGAACTGGGGCCCCAGCGCGTCGTCGGCGCCGATCCACGGGAACGCGAACGCCGGGCGGCCGCGCCACGCGGCGGGACGCGCCTTCTTCGTGCCGGTGTTGGGCTGGAGGTCCTGGTCGGCGGTCTTCGCGATGTCGATGCGCTTTTGTTCGGCGGCGGGCAGCGGCTCGTCCTTCGCCCAGATCGAAGCGCCGGCCATTGCCGTCTTCAGATCCATGTTGCCGCCTTTGAGAATCGCATATTGCAGCGGCGACATCTGGCCCGAGTAGCCCGTGCAGGCCTTCTCGGGAATCTGCGCCTTTTTCATCTTGTAGAGGTAGGAATCTTCGCCTGCGTAGAGACCGAGGACGAGGCTGCCGTCGGCCAGGCCGGCGATGTTCGTGATGTGATCCTTGAGCGTGATCATGCCGAGGCAATGGCCGTTCTCGTCGAAGCGGCGGACGCTCCGGTGCGTCCTCTCCGCGAACAGCACCCAGACGTCCTTGCCGGCGAAGGTGGCTTTGAGGGGTCGCGCGGCAGTCGTCAGAAAGTCGGCTTTGAGGGTCTTCGTCTCGGTGTCGTAGCGCCGGATCTTGTAGACGTTGCCCGGGAGCTTTTCCTCTTTCTCCGTGAACCAGATTTCGTCCGTCAGTCCTTGTGAGGCGGCGGCGGCGGAACGCTGCCCGATGACGTCCATGGCGAGCGGCGTGCGGACGGCGACGGGACAGAGCGGCTCTCCGGATACTTTGCCGGCTTCGCAGAAGCGGACGTTCGCCTGCTCGATCTCGG
>JAYVBB010000348.1:0-3424 GCA_043750715.1 Pseudomonadota bacterium
ACGCTCTACAAAATCGACCTCGGTAAGGGAGAAACCTACGTACACCAAATGATTGTCGCCACTGCCGTGCCGAGCGTCATGGCGCTCTGCCTTTGTTACGATCATCCGGAAACGTTTCGGATGCCGGCCTTGGGATTGATCCTGCTGTCGTTTTTCTACAGTGCCCTGGACGAGACGATGCACTGGCGCCGCTACCTGGAAAAGGGCGTCGACCGGGTCGAGATGTGGGCGCACTTCGTGGCGATCTTCGGGCACGTACTGATGATCGGGTGCTGGTGGCAGTGGTATACGGCCGGATACCCCGGCGTCGCGGAAACTCTCGCGACATTGCCACTCAAATGAAAGTCGGTCTGCTCATCGCCGCGTGGGGAATCTGGCTCTTGTGGCGTCGTTGGCGCCCAGGGATTCGGTTCGAAGCGGCGCTGCCGCTTCAGGACTGGCCGACGGTGTCGATCGTCGTGCCGGCACGCAACGAGGTGCGGATTCTGCCGCGTCTCCTGGATTCCCTGCTCGCGTTGGACTACCCGCAATTCGAAGTCGTCGTCGTCGACGACCAGTCGGACGACGGGACGGGCGACCTGGTGCGGTTGCGAAGCGACACCCGCCTCGTCGTCGTTTCGGGGGCTCCGAAACCCTCCAGCTGGGGAGGGAAGCAGTGGGCGTGTCATCAGGGCGGCCGCGTCGCGACCGGATCGTTGCTGCTCTTTACCGACGCCGATACCGTGCACGAGCCGGACTCTCTTCGGCGGGCCGTCCAGGCGATGACTACTTCGCAAGCTGGCATGCTTTCCTGTCTCCCATATCACGAGGGAACCGCGTTATGGGAGCGGCTCTCGGGGGCCTTTCACGTGCTGCTTTTGACCGTGACGGCTCCGCTCGCGAAGGCCCGGCCTGGCAGAGTCTATGCGATCGGGCAATACCTACTCTTTCAGCGGCACGCCTACGATTTGATCGGCGGGCACGAGAGCGTCAAAGATTCGCTCGTCGAGGACCTGCCGCTGGCGAACGCATGCCTGCGCAAGGGCGTCCGCTACGAAGTGGTCGGGACCGGCGCGCCGTTCTTCCGGGTGCGCATGTACGATTCCTTGCCCGAGTTCCTACGCGGGTGGCGTCGAAATTTCCGCGCCGGCCTCGGCGAATCGTCGCTGCTCGCCCCGTTGGAAATGACCGCGATGATCGCTGCACTCGCGGGAAGCGGCGGCCTCGCTCCGGCGGTCGTCGCCGTCCTGCTCGTGGCGCTAGCCCAGCGCCGCCTCGGCCGCTTTTCGGTTTGGGGGGCGCTCGCCTTCCCTTGGGGCGTCGCGCTGCTGTGCGCCGCGACTGCGCTCGCCGCGTCCGACATGATGACGGGACGGGCTACCGTGTGGAAGGGCCGGCCTTACTTTTCCCGGTCGTAGTAGTCGACGTCGCCGGTTTCGGAGCGGAACATCTTGCGAATGTTGCGAGCGCCGCGCTTGCCTGCGTAGGCCAGCATCTTGTTCGAGTCGGGGTACTCGGCGATCTCAAGCTCAAGGCGGTCCGAGAGCGAGATATAGCGCATCTCGGTCTTGCCGGTGTTGATGATCTGGTGCGCGACGTCCCGCCCGCCCGGGGGGCAGGCGATCATGTCGTGCTTGCGAATCGGGTAGGTCTTGTCTCCGAACCGGAGCGTGCCCTCGCCCTCCACGATGAAGAACATTTCTTCTTCGCCGTGGTGGTTGTGGAAGGGGCAATTCGCCTTACCGGGCGGCAGGACGGTCAAGCCATAGCCGAGCTTCTTTGCCCCGATGTGGTCGCTGATCTGACCGCTCGTCGAGGTGAAAAACCCGTTCTCTTCGATGTCGTCGAAGACGACTTCATCCAGATTCATGATCGGTTTCATTTGTGGTCCGCCATTGTGACGTCAAGGAACCCCGCCGATGTGACATTGCAGGGGAAACTTCCTGGAACGACTTCTGCATAACACGCGCCTCTCGGGATTTCCCGCAAAAACAAACTGAGGAGTCGCCCTTGCTGTCCCTTCCGATCATCGTCTCTTTCGTCTTCCAAGTGACCGGCGTCGAATGCCGCACTTTGAGCCCCGGCCAGATGAATCCGCTCCGCGCCCAGGTCGTGCTGACCGGCGTCGTCGAAAACGCCACGAATTTCAGCTCGCTGCCGGAACAGCTCGTTTCCGTGCAGCTCGGCACCGACTGCGAAAAACTGGCCGTGAAATTCCCGTTGGCGGCAGGCAGGAAGCTGAAGTTCAGAGGGCAAATGGAGGAGTCGGGCGCCGGGCATCACTCGCTGACCGGTGAGGTCCGCTCGGGACGCAAGACGCTCGACGTCGAGGCCTATTGGGAAGACTGATCAGCCGCCGCACTCTTGAGCGGTCGCTTTGTGGCCGACGACGCGCAGGATCCAATCGCCGCGGAGACCGTAGGCGACGCTGTAGTTCCAGCCGCCGGGGATCGCGAACAGGCTGTTCTTCTTCACGTCCGACAAGCCGTCGAGGTCGCGGTAGACCGACGGGGCGCCGGAGTGCGTGAACTCGACCGCGGCGCCGACGAACTGGCCGCCGACCGCGCAGGGGAGGTTGCTGCCGTCGCCCATCGCGGGGACGTCGTTCCAGTACGGACCGGCGGTGACGCTGGCGGCGTTTTCGATCATCGCGGGCACGTTGTTGACGGGCTCCGAGCCGATCGCCATCGTGAAGAAGATCTGCGTGTCGACGAGCCCGACTTGCGAGCTACCGATCAGGATGCGGAACGAATCGACTTTGAAGCGGTCGATTGCTTCCGGGACTTTGACCCAGACGCCGGCTTTTTCGCCTTCGACGAAGCCGAGCTGCAGGTACGCTTGACCGCCGCCGTCGACGAAGGCGTCGTTTTTCAACTCGACCTGTTCCGGAGCGAGGAGAGCGTGCGGCGTGACGACGCTTTGCAGAACTTCTTGTGCGACGGCCTGTTGGCCGATCAATGCCATACCCAAGAGAGCTAGGTGCAGTTTCATGATGGACTCCTAACGTGGTTTTTCGGCATGATAGCGCCAGGTCAATCTGGCATCCAAGAGGTTTCCTTGTCGGCAGTACTCGTCGCTTCGATGTTGACGGTGCTCGGCGCGCGCCCGGGTGAAGTCGGAACCATACAGTCGGAGATTTACCCGCTCCGCGTTCACTACCAGGAAACGGTAAGTGAAGCCTACGCCGCCGAAATCCTCGGTATCGCCGAAGCGTCCTGGCGGCGGATGTTCGTCGAGATGGGATTTCTCCCGCCTTTGCCTGATCACGGGGAAGGCGGCAGCGACGACTACGATTTCTACGTCGTGACGGATCTGCCGACGGGCGTCGGCGGCTATACGGGGTTTTCGGGCTTCGCGGAAGACACGCCTCGCGCCGACGCCTTCGGTTACACCGTCGTGGCGCACGACCTGAAGCCCCTCTACGTCCGGGGCGTCGTCGCCCATG
>JAYVBB010000349.1:0-5400 GCA_043750715.1 Pseudomonadota bacterium
GCAAAGGTGGCGCAGAAGTATACGAAAGAGAAGCCGCGCGTCGCCATGCTGAGCTTCGCGAGCTTCGGCTCGACCAAGGACCCGCACTGCGCCAAGGTCGCCGAGGCCGTGTCGCTCGTCCGCAAGATAGACCCTTCGCTCGAGATCGACGGCGAGATGCAGGCCGACGTGGCGCTGAGCGCCGAGCTACGCCAGCGAGACTTTCCGTTCACCAAGCTAACGGCCAACGCGCACGTCTTCGTGTTCCCGGATCTGGCGTCGTCGAACATCGCCTACAAGATGCTGGCAAACATGGCAGGAGCCCAGCTGGTCGGACCGATCCTTGTCGGCATGAACCAACCCGCGAACATTCTGCAAATCAGCGCGACGACCGACGAAGTGCTCAACATGATTTACATGACCGTCCACCAGGCGGTGACTTGACGAGCAGGGCGCTGCCCTTTACGGGGCGACGCCTTGCAGCAGGTCGATGTATTGCTGCGTGTAAGCCAACTTCACGAGGCTCAGCAAAGCGTCCTTGTTGGCGCCGGTGAAGTTGCCGTTCACCACTTGCGAGGTGCCGGCGAGGCTCTGCAGCAGCGTGGCGATGTCGGGGGTGGAACCGGCCAGGCCGAGCAGCGCGGAAAGATCCGGCACGGCGCCGAGCTGGGGAATCGTCGCGGCGGCACCGGCACCCGCGCCGTTCAGCGCGCCTTGCGCCGCCGCCACGTATTGGGTGATGTCGCCGAAGCCAGCGAGAGTCGCCAGCGAGCCGAGGCCACCGGCACCGGTGACTCCACCGAGAACGGCACCGGCAAGGGCCGGGTCGATCAAGCCGCCGAGGGCGCCGGCCGCCGGCGTCGCCGCGGGAGTCGTGCCACCTTGCGCGCCTTGGGCCGCGCCGGCGACGCCGACGATGGTCAAGATCTTGTCGAGGCCCGGGAGGCCGACGCCGCTGGACGCGATCGGAATCAGAGACTGGATTTGCGGAAGCAGCTGGCTGATGTCGAGCACCGATCCCGGAGCGAGGCCCGGCAGGAGTTGGCCGATGTTGCCGATCTGGTCCAGGCCCGGCAGGCCCGCTAGGCTTCCCGGGAGGTTCGGGATGCCCGCGACCGGAGTCGCCGGCTGAGCCGGAGAGGGCGACGAGCCGCCCGGCGTCTGCGTCGCATTGCCGGCTCCCAGCGCTTGTTGCAAAAGAGCCGGGCCGTCCTGCAGCTTGTTCGAGCCGGAGATCGTAGAGACGGCGAAGCCCGTGATGCCGGGGCTGCTGGACGCGAACATTAGATCCTTGTTGTTCGAGACGTGATCGAGGCCGAAGGAGTGGCCGGCTTCGTGTGCGACGGTTTCCGCGATGATCGCGGCGCTGGCGTTTTTCGTGAAGGCGAAGCCGACGTCGTTGCGGTTGGCGTTGCCGACGTCGAAGGGGGCGACACCGAGAACGCCCGGGCCGACGCATCCGAGGTCGGCGAAGGTGCCGCCTACGTGCATGGTGGTGTAGTCGCCGGAGGAAGGCTGCGCGTTGGTGATTACGAGCTGGGCGCCCGCGTCGTCAAAGAATTTCTGCACGCCGGCAAGCACCGCGTCTTCGTCGGTGGGGCTCAGGCCGGCCGCGGGAACGTTTGCCGAAGCTCTGCAAAGGATGAACGACTGGCCCCGGTTGAAGCCCTTCGAAACGGCGGCGCCGCCGAAGTTGATCCAAAGGACCTGCGAGCCGCTGGCCGGCGGGACGCCTTGATCGAGGAGCTTCAGCTGCTCTTCGAAGAGCGCGTCATAGTAGCCTTTTGGCGGCATCTGCTTTTCATCGACCGTCCGGTCCGAATCCCCGCCGTCCTTCTCCTGGTCCGCGCTTTGGCTCGAGCCGCCGACGGACTGAATCTTGTCGTCGCTGCCGCAGGCCGCGAGGGCCAGAGCGGAGGCGGCGAGAAAAAGACGCTTACCGGTGAGCGAGGTTTTCAGGGTCATCGGGGATCTCCTCTAGGTCGGGGCTAGATGGCCTCCCGAAATGCACGAGAGGGTCCTCGGGCTCCGCACGGGGAGACTTGAGAAATGATGGTAACTTCCCGGATTTTTTATGATTTCCCCAAGTCGTTGGACGGAGGCGCGGTTTTCCGGCCCGACGCCGACCGGGATTTCGTGGTCGTCCCCAGAGCTATCCCCAGGCTATCCCCAGGGTCATCCCCAGCCTTATCCCCAAGCGTCGCCGGCGCGGGACGACCGCGAATTCTTCTGCTATCGTCCGAAACCATGATGGAAAACGCGCTCAAGCACTTCAGGCAGCTCCTAGGTGATTCCTACGTTTTGACGTCGGCCGGAGACCTCGAGGCCTACGGCCGCGACTGGACCCGCTTGCACCCTCCGACGCCCACGGCGATCCTCTTGCCCGGCACGACGGAAGACGTCGCCGCGATCATGAAGTATTGCACCGCGAACAAGCTCGCGGTCGTTCCGAGCGGCGGCCGCACCGGCCTGGCCGGCGGCGCCGTCGCATCCAACGGCGAGCTCGTCGTTTCGATGAACCGCTTTAACAAGATCGAGAACATCGACCCGATCGGCCTGACGATGCGCGTGCAGGCCGGCATCACGACCCAGCAGGTGCAGGAAGCCGCGCGTGAAGTCGGACTTTCTTTTCCCCTCGATCTCGCGGCGAAAGGCAGCTGCCAGATCGGCGGTAACATCGCGACCAACGCCGGCGGCGTCAAGTTCATCCGCTTCGGAGGCATGCGCGAGCAGGTGCTCGGCCTCGAAGTCGTACTGCCGAACGGCGACGTGCTCGACATGAACACGACGCTCCGGAAGAACAACACCGGCTATGATCTCCGGCAGCTGTTCATCGGCGCCGAGGGCACCCTCGGCATCATCACGCGCGCGACGCTCCGGCTTGCGCCGACGCCTAGAAACGTCCAGGTCGCGGTGATGGCGGTCGACACGTTTCCGGACATCCCGAAGATCCTCGGAGTCTGTAACCAGGCCGGGGTCCAGATCACTGCCTTCGAGTTCTTCACCAGGGTCGCCCATGAAATCGTCCTTAAGAACGCGCTCGGTGCGCGCACGCCCTTCGAGAAGATGTCGCCCTTCTACGTTCTGCTCGAAGTCGAGGACGGACCGACCGGCGGCGCCGTCATGGAATCCCTGCTCGAAAAGATCTTCGAAGCGAGCCTGATCACCGACGCGGTGATCGCGCAATCGGGCGCGCAGTTCAAGGAGCTCTGGGGTCTTCGCGAAAACATCACGGAAAGCATCGCGAAGCACGGCCACGCCCGGAAGAACGACATTTCGCTAGGCATCGACCAGCTCACCGATTTCATCGCCGACCTCGAGAAGGAGGTCGCAAAGGCGCCGAAGGACATGCAGCTCGTGTTGTTCGGCCACATCGGAGACGGCAACCTGCACATCAATTACGTAGGGCCGAAGTCCGAGCCCTTCCTGGAGTTCCAGGCACGCGCCCGCGAAGTCGAAAAACGCATCTTCGACGTGCTCGCGACCTACAAAGGCTCGATCAGCGCGGAGCACGGCATCGGTCTGACGAAGAAGAAGGACCTGACCATCTCGCGGACGCCGTCCGAGATCGAAATCATGAGGAAGATCAAGAAGGTGCTGGATCCGGCGGGTATCATGAATCCCGGCAAGATCTTCGACCTTTGAGTCTCCTAGTGAAGCCTCATCAAGGGCCGAGTATCTGCGCCTGAAATTTCCCCTATCTATCCAGTTTGTCAGCTCAAAATCCGGGATTTATAGGCTCCATTAAGTTGGTCTCCAGCTCTCCGATGTAGGTGTCAGGACCTAACGGGGAACCACAATGATGCGGGCTCGACTACATGGCAACACGCTGCTGAATTCCGTCGCCGGTTTGGCGATGGTTTTCGCCGTCGCTGCGTGTGAGCCCGAGAACAAGCCAGAGGCCGCGGTCGGCGCGGCGACGCCGGCAGTCGCCGCGCCGGGCGGAGACGGCGTCACCGGCCTGACCGAGTCTCTTCCTTATGAAGAACCCGCAATGCGGTTCCTGGTCGACGGACAGGAGATCGTGGCGAGGGAAGACCTCGAGGCGCTGAGCCCAATACCAGCAGCGACCGAGCTGCCGGACGAGCAAGGAATGGTGCGGTTGCTGCTCAGCGGCGCGAAGATGGCGAATCCGGATGCGTTCGTTTCGAACGAGCGCGTCGCGACGATCGGCAAAAAGAACTCCTGGTCGAGCCGGTTTGGACGCGGCAAGGGTCAACGGACTTTCGCGACGAACCACAACGAGCGTGACTGCCATGCGCCGACCGATGACGGCGGCGCAACCGACGGCGGAACGACGGCTGGCGAAACAACTACTGGCACGACGGACGGCAGCACGACCTCCGGCACGACCGATGGCACGGGAACAACGGACGGCAACACCACTACCGGCACGACCGATGGCACGGGCACGACAGACGGTTCGACGACGGCCGGCACGACCGGTTCCACCGACGGTTCGGGCACGACGGACGGTTCCACAACGGATGGCTCGTCTGACGCCGGCATGACCGGTGGCGGAACGACCGACGGCTCGGTGGACGGCATTGGCACGACCGGCGGCGGTTCGACGGACGGCTCCGGCACGACCGATGGGGCAACGACTGGTGGCACCACGAGCGGCGGTCTGGACGGCCAGGTTGGCGTGGACGGTTCCGGCGACGGCGCTGACGGCGGCTCCCAACTGGGCGGCCCCGGCAACGGCGGCCTCTATTCCCTGCTCAAGGCTTTGATTCAAGTCACGTCGGTCGCGGTCAAGACCTCCGACGACACATGGATTACGGTAGCCGACTACGGCTCTGCCGGCCGCGAGATGGATTTGATGCGGCTGCAGTCCGGCACCGTCGAGGACCTCGGCGCGTTTAGCTTGAATCCTGGCCATTACCTCGCGATCCGTCTCCTGGTGACGACGGGCAACACCGTGCGCATCAGCCAGGCGGCAGGTCAATCCACCTACCCCCTCGCAGTGCCAAACGGAACCACGACCGGCATCATTCTGAATCACGATTTCGTCGTGTCGACGCTGGGCGTAACGACGCTCGTTCTCGATTTCGATCCTCAAGCCTCGATCTCTTTTGAAGACGTCACGCAGTCCTTCGGTATGTACCCGGTGATCGGCGTGTCGCGCGACGACAGCGGCACCGCGGTCTCGCTCTTCGTTTCCGCCGCGCAAGGCGCGACGCTGCGCATCGTGGGCGACCTCAGCTTGACGATCCCGCCGGGCTCGCTCCCTGCCGACATGACGATCTCGGTCGTGCCTCTCTACCGGCTTAGCTCGCACGGAAACGTCAATCTTCATATGATTGGTCACGAGTTCTCGCTCGAGCCGGCGGGCCTGACTCTCAGACTGCCGGCTTCCGTCGAGATGAACTATGCGGACTTCTATCAGCCGGTGTTGGGTATCGCCCCGGCCGCTTTGGC
>JAYVBB010000350.1:0-2411 GCA_043750715.1 Pseudomonadota bacterium
ACGGCCCGCGTCGACCACCTGTTCATGGGCGCCCAGGAACGGGGTCTCCCTTTCCATCTGCATCACGGCGACATGACGGACAGCACGTCCCTGATTCGCATCGTCCAGCAGATCCAACCCGACGAAATCTACAACCTAGCGGCCCAAAGCCACGTCATGGTGAGCTTCGAAAGCCCCGAATATACCGCCAACGCCGACGGCGTGGGGACGGTGCGATTGCTCGAAGCCATCCGCATCCTGGGTATGGAAAAGTGCGTTCGCTTCTACCAGGCGTCGACCAGCGAAATGTTCGGTAACAGCGGCATGCCCCCACAAGACGAGGGGACGCGATTTGCACCACGCAGCCCGTATGGCATCGCGAAGCTTTTCGGGCACTGGATCACTTTGAACTACCGGGAAGCCTACGGCATCCATGCCGTGAGCGGCATTCTTTTCAACCACGAGAGTCCGCTCAGGGGAGAAACCTTCATAACGAGAAAGATCACGCGAGCCGTGGCCCAGATCGTCTGCGGCGTCGCGGAATGCGTCGAAGTCGGAAACCTCGACGCCGAAAGGGACTGGGGCCATGCCCGGGACTTCGTCCGCGGCATTTGGCTCATGTTGCAGCACGAGACGCCCGGTGAGTTCGTGCTGGCGACCAACCGGACGACCAGCGTCAGGGCCTTCCTGGAATTGGCTTTTCGATGCGGTGGCATCGAGCTCGGATTTCAGGGATCCGGCAACGACGAGGTCGGGGTGTGCAAGCGCACGCGCCGGGTGCTCGTTCGCGTCGATCCTCGTTTCGTTCGCCCGACCGAGGTCGATCGGCTGCAAGGGAACTACGCCAAGGCGAAGAACCTGCTCGCGTGGGAGCCGACGGTCCAGGTGGAAGAACTCTGCCGGGAAATGATCGCAGCCGATCTCTATCGAGTTAAAAAGACCCTGCGCCAGATACCGGAATCCTGGCCCACCGTCGAGGAAGTCTGTCACGCCGAAGGCGGCTTCTGCCGCTGGCTCGAAACCCAACGGCGGACGCAGCCCTCCAAGGAAGTTTTCCCGGAAATCAATCTTTCAGAAGGCGCGTCAACGTCACAGCGTCAAACCCCGGCGAGCCCTTCGCCGTCTTCTCAGCTTGCCGCACCAGGGCCACGAGACGCTTGTTGAGGGGCGCCTCTTTTCCCGTCTTTTCCGCCAGCCGCACGATCTCTCCCGACAGGTGATCGATCTCGGTCGTCCGGCGCCGGTCGAGGTCCTGCCACATCGACGAGCGCGCTTCGGGGTCGACTTTGAGCATCGTCTTGGCGAGGTTGAAAAACAGCGAGTCAGGCAGGCGGAGCACTTGGATGATCAGCCACTGGGGCGCCTTGACCATCCCGATGGGCTTGATCCCGGCGGCGCGCATCACGCCATAGGCCTCGTCCATGACGTCGGCCATGATGCGGCGAAACGCCCGCTGCTCGAGCATGGACTTCGTAGGCAGTCCGCACAATGCGTTGATGGCGTTGTTGAGGTTGATCAAGAGCTTGCCCCAAAGCACGCCCGTGATGTTCTTACTGGTCGTCGTGGGGATCCCGGCGGCAGTGAGCAGCTTCACCATCTCGCCCTTGTCGCCTTCGACGTCGCCCGTGCTTTCGATGACGAGGCCGCCGCTCGTGGCGCGGTGGAACGTCGCGTCCTTTTTTCTCAACACGTTGAAAGGCACCATCGCCGCGAGCACGTGGGCGCCGGGAAACACGGCACGCAGGGCCTCGGCGTTGCCGACGCCGTTCTGCAGGCTGATGATGACCACCCCCGACGCGATGAACGGCTTGATCTCGCGTGCCGCCTTCGTCGTGTCGTCGCTCTTCACCGAGACGAGCAGCACGTGGACGCCTTTGAGGTCGACGGGGCTCGTCGTGACGCGGATCTCGGTCGACCCCAGTTTCTTCACGTAGCCGTCGCAGTCGGTGATCGTCATCCCGGACTGCTGCACTTCGTCGACCAGCGCCTGGCGGCCAAGCATCTGCACGTCGTGGCCGAGCGCCGCGAGGCGTCCGCCTACGTAACAACCGATGCTACCTGCTCCGAGGATTCCGATCCGCATGTAGGTCGGGTCTCCGCTCTCTGGTACGGCGCTCGGACTCTGTCTGTCTCCAGCGCGCGATGGCTTCGTGATCCCCCGATAGTAGCACGGGGGGCACGGTCAGGCCCTGGAACTCGGGAGGGCGCGTGTAGAGCGGGTGCTCCAGGCCTCCCCCGAAGCCAGGAGCGAACGAATCCATGTTGGCGCTGTCTTGGTGACCGAGAACGCCTGGCAAAAGGCGTAGCATCGAATCGATCATCATCAGCGCGGGAAGCTCGCCGCCGGCGAGCACGAAGTCGCCGGCCGAGAACTCCTCGTCGACGTAGCGATCGATGAAGCGCTGATCGACGCCGGCGAAGCGCCCCGCGAC
>JAYVBB010000351.1:0-3476 GCA_043750715.1 Pseudomonadota bacterium
CCCAGCGGTCCATGAACACGTCGATCGGCAGCGACCGGACGAGCGGGTCGTCGGGGTGCGGGAGCTTCATCGGTTCGATGCGTTGGGACAGCTCGATGGCCGATTCGGCGAGGTAACCCCGACCGTTGGTGTTTTGCGTATCGAACGCTTGCTCCCCCAGCGCCTTGGCCAGCAAGTCCACCATCTGGTCGTGCGTTGCGCCGGTTGCCATGCCGCTGTCGCGCATCTTTGCGAGCAGGTGAATCGACCACCGGAGGTCGCCGGTTTGCAAGGAGTTCGCCGCGTCCCTCATGACCTCCTCGATGCCGCCCATCATGGCGATCTCGCGCTTCGCCGTCTCGTTCCGGTCCATGGGATAAAGGCGCTCGGGCTCGCCCGAGAACCAGCCGAGGTTGTCGCTGTAGATCGCGCGCACGGACCAGTCGACCTGGCCGTACGTCTGCTCGAGATAAGGATGGTTCGCGAGCTCCGGCGGAAGCTTGATGCTTTCCGCGAGCGTGTTGGCGGACAGGCCGACGTTCGCGCCACGGACGACGGCGTCCCTCACCCATTGGATACCGTCGCGGTAGACGGTCAGCGTTTCGCGGATCGGATCCTTGCCCGTGATCGCTCCGGTGTGGGACGGGAGGAGAATCTCCGGCTCCAGCGCCCGCATACGGTCGAGACTCTTGATCCAGTCGTCGACGGGGCGGGGGGAAGTGCCCCGGATGGTATAGAGGTTGGGGAATGCCTTGTAAATGTTGTCTCCCGGAAACAGGATCTTCTCGTCCGGCAGCCAGATCATCACTTCGTCGTGCGTTTCTCCGTGTGCTTCGAGGAGAACGATCTTCGTTGCCCCGATGAGCAGGTCCTGGCGCCCCTTGAAAGTCTTCGTCGGCAGACGCGCGGCTGATTCGAAGGCCGCGGCGAGGTCCGGCTTTTGGCCGATCGACGTGCAAGGCAGGATTTCGGGCGGCACGTCGGCGCCGTACTGCCGCCGGCCGCGAATGATCTCGGTCGGCTGAAAGACGCCGTACTGCTTCAGGAAATGGGTTTGGAAAGGCTCCGAGGCCCAGATGTCCGTTCCTGCGTCGGCAATCGCTCCCGCACCGCCGACGTGGTCGAGGTGACTGTGCGTATAAATCAAGGCGAGGGTTTTACCCGGCGCCTTGGCCGTCAGGTCCTTGAAGATCACGGACGACGTCTTTGGACTGAGTCCGGCATCGATGAAGACGTTGCCCGCGTCGGTGCGGATCAGGAAGACGTTCGCCAGGTCGTACCCGAACGCTCCGAAAACGCGGGCGCCGAACTGCTCGATCCGGGGACTGCCGACCCACTCCCGGCAGCGTTCGGCGATCGCCAGCCGGTGCGCTTGGTCGACGGGAGCGGGGCCTTTCGGCCGGTCGGTGCAGGCGAGAAAAAGAAACGCGATGACTACGGTGAGTTGCCTCACCGGGAAAGATCGGAGAGTGTCTTGACGAAAGACGCCTTCACCTTGTCGAAATTTCGATGCTTCTGCTTTTCCACGAGCCATTCTCCCCGCCGGAGCGTGCCGAGGAAGCACGTCGGGTCGCCGCCGTAGATCAGCGCCGAAAGGCGCCGTTCGGGCGGACGGGAGCAGAGAATCGGGTGCTCGGGATCCAGCGCCACGCCGTCGAACGGCTGGCCTGGTGCGAAGTAGTCGTCGGCGGGGAGACCCATGGCCATGCGACCGCGGCGCCAGGCCATGTCGTGGATGATCCGGCCGCTGTCGTCGCCCTCGACGCGGCAGAGGACGTTGCGCTTCTCGAGCTTGAGCCGCTGGCCGTAGTCGAACCAGCGGAGTTCTTCCAGCGGATTCAGGCCGATGTGGCTGTCGCTGCCGATTGCGAACTCGCCGCCGAGCTCGATGAATTCCCGGAGCGGAAAGAAGCCGTCACCGAGATTGCCCTCGGTCGACGGGCAGACGACCAGATTGACGTTGCCGGTGATCATACCCTTGAGCTCGGAGGCATCGACGTGGGTCGCGTGGACGAGGCTCAGACGATTCGAGGGGTCGACGTTTTCCAGCAGCCAAGTCACGGGACGACGGCCGAGGAGGCGGATGCAGTCGTCGACTTCCTTTTTTTGCTCGGCGATGTGGATGTGGGCCGGCCCCGTCTCGGCGGATTGCAAGAGCTGCTTGATTTCCTCGGCCTGGGCGGCGCGGAGCGAGTGCGCGCCGAAGCCGACGACGAGGTCGCTGCGGCCCTTCGCCGCGGCGCGCGTATCAGCGAGCAGAGCCAGGTATTCGTCGAGGGACTGCGTCACGAAACGGCGCTGCTGGGGCGACGCCTTTTGACTGAACCCGCCCTGGCGATAGAGCACGGGCACGAGCGTCAGATGGATTCCCGCCGTTTCGGCGGCAGCCATCAGGCGTTGGCCGATTTCCGTCGTATTCTTGTACGGCCGGCCCTCGGGATCGTGATGCAGGTAGTGAAATTCCGCGACGGCGGTGTAACCGAAGCGCAGCATTTCGGCGAACAGCATGCCGGCGATCGCCTCGACGTGGTCGGGCGTGACCTTGCCGGCGAGGCGGTACATGGTGTCCCGCCAGCTCCAGAAGTCGTCGCTCGCCGCGCCCTTCGGCAGGTGCTCGGCAAGGCCGCCCATCGCGTATTGGAAGGCATGCGAATGCGCGTTCTGGAAGCCCGGAATGACGAAGCCGTTCACCTTGTCCCAAGTGCCGGGGCCGGTGGGTTTCACCGGCGAGACCGAGACCACGAGGCCGTCGTCGTCCAGGGTCACGTACGCGGGTTCGATCCAACCGGCGGCCGTGAGCAGGGCCGAGCAGCGCAACTGTTTCATGACAATTTCCCCATGGCGTCGATGAGGTCGTCGAAGAGCGCTTCGAGGTGGCCTTGCACCGTTTTCTGCTTCTTCTCGTCTCGTGCTGCCTTGGGTTCGTTCATGTAGAGGTCTTGCGACATTTCGAGCTGGAGGGCGTGGATGCCGGTCTCGGGCCGGCCGATGCTGCGCGTCAGGAAGCCGCCCATGAATGGGTCGTTGTACGCGACGTCGAGGCCGGAACTCTCCAAAGACGAGAGAGCGGCCTGGCTCAGCGATTTGTGCGCCGTCTTGCCCTTCTGGTCGCCGACGATGACGTCGGGAAACGGCTCCGGACGGATCTGTGGCACGCGCCGCTGAATCGAGTGGGCGTCGAAGAAGAGCACGTGCCCAAACTCTTTCCGCATGCCGGCGAGCAGCGCGCCGAGCGCGACGTGGTAGGGATCGAAGTAACGCTCCTTCCGCCGGGCGATTTCGGTTTCGTCGGGATGCGCGTCGCGGTAGAGGGGTTTGCCTCCGAAGCTTTGCACGGGTACCAGCGACGTTTCCGGGCGGCCGTCGTTGTAGAGCTTCCCGCCGGCGGGGTCGCGATTCAAGTCGACGACGTAGCGGCTGAAGCCGGCGTGCACGAGCGTGATGCCCATCTTGGGAGCGAAGCCGTAGAGTTCGTGCACAAACCAATCGGTGTCGGG
>JAYVBB010000352.1:0-5721 GCA_043750715.1 Pseudomonadota bacterium
AACGAGGTCGAACGTGCTACGCAACTTGTCTGGATTGCTATTGGCGGCATCTTTCGTCGTGTCCTGTTCCGGTGGCGACTCCGGAAACGACGAGCCAGCCGGTCTGCCGACGATCGGCTGCTTGCAAGGCGTAGTCATCAACGGCCTGACGGCCGAGCGCATCTCGCTCCCGACCGACTCGACCAAAGGGCTTCAGGTCCTCGTACAAGACGACCTCCGCGCCGGCACCTCGCTCGTCGACGACCCGGCCGCCGAAGGGGTCAACCCGCTACTGACTGGCGAATATTACTTGTGCGACGTACCGCTCGACGAAGAGTTCCCCGTATTCGCCTGGGTCGACGGCTACGAGCCGTTCGAAGGGCAGGTCAAAGTCCACTCGACCGCTGCGTCCCGTTCGTCGAAAGCTACCGCAGACCTCATCAAACCGTATCCTACCGAGATCGCCAACATCCGGCTCTATCCGAAAAGCACACAGGTCAAGGACCTCGAAGTCCTCGTGACCAACAACGGCGCCCCGCTGGCCGGCGCCCAGGTGATCCTCCGCTCGCAAGGCAACAACTTCCTCGACCCGCTCCACGCGAACTTTCTGGCGCCGCGGAACGCCCGCTCCGCGCCGCAGACGATCACGACCGGCGACGACGGCAAAGCCGTGTTTCCGGCGGCCGAGCTCGTGCTCGGCGGCTACTACACCTACACGGTGCTGCCGCCCGACGGCGGGGCCAACCAATCCGTCGCGGCCGGCACGTTCATCGTCGGCCTTCGCAACGAGGCGGCCGAGCAGGAACCCTACCTGCTGACGGTCAACCTCAACCAATCGGTCGGCCAGCTGGCGATCCTCTCGCAATCCACGGAAAGCCAGGACCCGAGCTCGACCGGCACGGTGACGGTTTACTTCAACCGGGAGTTCGAGATCGTCCCCGGAACGGAAGACGAGATCCAAGGCCTCCTCGGCGGCGCGGTCACCGCGGCGCTCGTCGAAAACGTCGCCAGTAACAAGAAACCCGACAACGTCACCGTCACGATCGAGGCGAACAAACTGACGCTCACGCCGGTCTTCAAGACGAAGCCGAACGCCGACGCCACCAAGGAGCCGGATCTTTCGATCACTTACACCGGTCTCCACTTCCGGCCGAAGGCGTCGCCGGAGACGCTGTCAGTCGTCGATCTCAACGCTACCGTCCAGTTCTACCGGTGAGACCCATGAAAAAACTCGCGACATCCATCGTCCTCCTGGCGTTACTTGGCTGTAACTCGAACCTCCTCGGACTCAGAAAAAAGTCCGACACCAACACCAACGGCTCGGCGCTGCCTCGCGGCTCCGGCTGCCTCGCCGGCGTCGTCGAAGACGGCATCACCGGGGCCCGCATCGACATCGCCGCGGCAGGCAAGGCCGACAATTTCTTCGTTCTCGTGAGCGACGACCAGCAGTATGCCAGCCCGCTCCTGTCCGACGGCGAAGCCGCCGAATACCCGAACTTGGTCGGCGAATACACGCTCTGCGGGTTGCCGGTCGAATCCGAGTTTCCGATCTACGTGTCCGTTCCGGGCTATCAGACATTCGAATCCGTCGTGCTGGTCCCCTCGAGCAACGCTGCCGCGGGCTCCGAGGCCGAGCAGGACGTCCTGAGCCAGATCCCGACTCTCCAGGCCAACGTGCGGTTGTTCCCTGTCGCTCCGGCCGGCAAGGACTACCAGGTCTTCGTCTCGTTCAACGGCGCGCCGCTGGCCGGCGCGCAGGTCGAGCTCATTCCTACCGGCGGCCACGTCGTCGTCACGAGCAACCCTTTCGACGACTTCCTGGATCCCGTCACTACCGGCTACAAGACTTTGAAAGGCACGACGGACGACGCTGGGCTGGCGACGTTCCCCGCGGCAGATCTTGCCCTGGGCGCAGTGTACAAGTACCTCGTCCTGCCAGTAGACGCCGCGCTGCAGACGGCGGGCACGGGAGCCGTGTCCATCGGCTACGTGACGGCGCCAAGCGATCCTTACACTTTGCACGTCGACCTCGGCCAAGTCTCGAGCGAGCTGGTCATTCTGTCGAGATCAACCGACAGTAACAGCCACAACGAGGCCGGCACTCTCACCGTCGTCTTCAACCGGCCCGTGGAGCTGGTCCCGGATACGGCGGACGAACAGCACGCGGTCCTTGCCAACGCCACCGCGGCGGCGCTCGCTACCGACGTTCCGGCAAACAAGGCGAGCGAGCAGGTCACCGTCTCGATCTCCGGGCAAGTGGTGACGCTCACCCCGAACTTCAAGACCAAACCCGACAAGACCAAGGAGGCGGCACTCGACATCGCCTACTCGGGCATTCGCGTTCGCCCGACCGTCGGTCAGAAGCTTCTCCAGCAGCTGATCGTCGCGGGGACCGTCAACTTCTACGGCGGCCAGAATACCGTCACGCCGACGACGGTCGAGGTGTCCGACGGCAACAACCAGTCCGCCGATCCGGGCGATCCGTTGAACGAGCCGATCGTCGCAATGGTGACCGATCAGGACGGCGGACCGGTCGCCGGCGTTACGGTCAACTTCACCGTCGCCTCGGGCGGCGGAACGTTGACGGCCGCCAGCGCGACCACCGATGCCGACGGCCTCGCCGAGACCAGCTGGACGCTCGGCGCGGCGGGTACCCAAACCGTCGAAGCCGCGGTCGAAGGCATCGTTACCCCGGCGACGTTCATCGCGACGTTCACGATCACGAATCTGACCGTCGATTCCGGGAACAATCAGACGGGCGTCACCACTGCTCCCCTCACCACGACTCTAGCAGCCATCGCCCTTGACGCGACGACCGCGGAAGCCGTCGGCGGGCTAGTCACGTTCACCGTTCAGGACGTCGTGAACGGCGGCAAGCTGCGCGCGCCGGGGACGACGGGCGCCGGAGCGAATGCGCTCACCGTCACCACCGACGCCGACGGCAAGGCCGAAGTCGAATGGGTGATGGGCACGGTCGCGGGCACTTACACGGTGGAAGCGTCGGCGGGTACGGCCGTCGACTTGACGTTCACCGCGACGAGCGTGGTCGGAGCTCTGGCCATGACGTCCGGCGATGTGCAGACGGACACTGCCGGAAGCGAGTTGACGAACCCGCTCGTCGTTACGGTGACCGAAGGCGGTAACCCGGTCCAGAACATCAAAGTGCGGTTTACCACCGAGGACACGGGCGGCCTGCTTGGTGCGACCGCCGGCACGGCGGCGACCAACGTAATCGAGGTCGTCACCGCCGCCAACGGCCAGGCCCAGGTGTTCTGGAAGCTCGGCACGGACACCGGAGCCCAAACGGTGACGGTCGAAATCGTCGGCGCCACGGCTCCCCCGGCAGTCACGTTCACGGCGACGGCCAACTAGAGGGACGCGTGGCTCCGGTCTGGATCAGCCACCGAGGATTCAAAGCTTCAGCCGTGGAAAATACGGCTGAAGCTTTCCGCGCCGCGACGAAGCTCGGTTTCCAGAATCTCGAGACCGACCTCCGGTTGTCGCTCGACGGCCACATCGTGCTTCACCACGATCCCGGGCTGTCGCGTCTTGCGGGAGTTTGGAACACGATCGAGACGATGTCTCGCAGCCAATTGGAGCGGGTCGAGCTGAAAGGCGGCCACCGCCTGCTCTTCCTCGACCAGTTCGTCAAAGAGTTCCCGGGAGCGTCCTGGACGTTCGACATCAAGCCCGAAACGGGCCCCGCCACGATCCGCAGCTTGAAGGGACTGGCCGAAACGCTCGGCATCACCGACTGGCTCGTCGCTCAAGCCAAGTTCGTGCTCTGGGACGGCGGACACGAAAGCCTTTTGAAGGACCTCTTCCCTGGCGTGCAGTGCTACGCGCGCGAAAGGGAGTGCTGGCGTGCGGGCCTGTCGCTCCTCGGCGGCATGCCGTTTCTCGCGGGCATCGTCAAAGGCAAAACCTACTCCCTGCCGCCCCGTCTCGGCCGGATTCCCCTGTACCTCTCCCGCTATTTCGACGCGATCCACGCGCGCGGCGGCAAAGTCCTGGCCTTTCTTCCGGAAGCCGACGACGACGCCCGCCAGGCGATGCGGCTCGGCGCCGACGAAATTCTGACGAATGGCAAAATTCTCGACGCGGGGTCTTGAGATGACGACGCCGACCCCTCAACTCAGCGGAGCCCAGGTCGACTTCGCGCCGGGAGCGATGATCTTCGAGCAGGGGTCACCGGGCGGCGACCTCTACCTTCTAAAGAGCGGGGAGGTCGAAGTCTTTCGCGCCTCCGGCGGAGTCGAGGTGCGGCTCGCGACGCTGCGCCAAGGCGAGATCCTCGGCATCATGACGTGCCTGACCCGCGAGCCGCGCCTCGCTTCCGCGCGTGCCTTGACCGAAGTCAAAGCGTTGGTCGTGAAGCAGGCCGGATTCAAGACGCTGATCTCGTCGACTCCGGCGTGGGTTCACACCGTCATCAAAGACTTCATCATCCGCATCAAGAATATGGACGATCTTTACGCCAAAGCCGTCGAACGCCTCGAGAAGCAGGACCGGGACGTTTCCATGGTGTGGGTCGCCAGCGCGATCGCGTCCGGCCTCGGCGAAGTCGGCTCGATGCTGACTTCGGCCGACGACCATCCGCGGCTCGTCGACATCGATCAGGTCCTCGTTCGGTTGGCGAAGATCCTCGACACGCCGCTTGCTCAGCTTCAGCAGGTGTTCGCCGTCTTCGTCGAAACGGGAATCCTGAAGGTCGATCCCAAAACTTCGTCGCGGAAAGCCGAGCTCGCCGTCCTCGAACGCATGGCCGGCTTCACCGAATTCTGCCGCAAGTATCTCGGGCAGAAAGACGTCCGCCTCGCGCTCGAAGGTCTGGACGGCAAAGACGCCGCGGCTCTGATCGGGATCTATGAAGTCGCGAAGGCGAGCGGCAAGGAAATGGCGCGCGTCCCGGCGCCGGATCCCGGACTCGCCAAGCGCGCCGCGGTCGCCAAGCTCGTCGAGTTCGACGCGGCGGCGGGGATCGTATCCTTTGTCCCTCAGCACCTGATCAACGCCGTGCGCTACCTTCTGGTGATCCAGAAAACCCGAGGACTTTCGAAGCAGATGGCCACCGCCGAGGGCCACGATCGCCACGCCGTCCAGGTGATCGCCGAGAGCTTCTGACCTTAAAATCATTGGATATTTCATTAAAAATCATGAAATTTCTTTAAAATAGATTTAAAATAGGGTATAGTGAAGGAGTGGCTGGAATCTCAGGAAACCGGCCGCTCGTTGCAGTTCCCCGTTGAGTGCCCCAGTTGCAGTGGAGGTTGGACATGAACTTCAAGAGTTCCTTCCTGGTCCCGTCGTTGGCCCTGACCTTTGGTCTTGCGGCCGCCGGCTGCGGATCCAAAAATCAAGATCATTCCACCAGTGAAACCGACGCCCAGGCTCAGCCCAGCGCGTCTGCCGCGGTCATGAGTTCGGTGAAGATCGGTGAGTTCAACATGCTTCGCCTCGGGCAGACCGAAGGCAAAGACATGGACCGCCTCGCGGACATCGTCAAGAAGGGCGATTTCCACATCTTCGCCGGTACGGAAGTCATGAACGAGGAAGGCGCTGCGGAAGTGCTGACCGCTCTGCAAGAGCGCACTGGCAAGCCTTGGAAGCTCCTTCTCAGCAAGACCGCCAGCGGCGAGTCGAGCTACAAAGAGTACCTCGCGTACTACTACCGCTCGGACCTCGTCAAAGCGGAAGCGCCGTCGTCCAATTTCTGCGCGACCACCGAAGGCAAGCAGGTCG
>JAYVBB010000353.1:0-2917 GCA_043750715.1 Pseudomonadota bacterium
CCTGTTGAATGAACGGCTCGAGCGCGATCACATCCCCGAGCGTCAGCCGCCCGATGAAGAGATACTGCGGATAATCCAGCTTCCGCATTTCGATCGCCTTGCTCAGGAACGTGTGCACGGAGAACAGGCCCTTCAGGTAGACGACGTCTTTCGTGAAGACGTGACTGCCCCGGACGTCGCCGCCGCGGAAGATTCGTGCCGCGGACTGGAAGCTTTCTTTTTCGCTTTGGCCCGCACCGAGGAAAAACCGGAAGACGTCGATGAAGCTGCCTCCCGACAATGCCACGTCGATCGCTTTGATCCGCAGGGCTATGCGGCGCAGCCGCGAGAGGTCCATCGTCGTCGTGATCAGCTCGGCGAACGTCGCCAACCCTTCCTGCGCGCACGTCGTGCGGGGCGATCCGAGTCCCAAGCTCTTCAGGTGAGGCTGGGCCCGGCCGTTGAGCATCGTCGCCGAGTGTACGTAGACTTCGTGCTCCAGCAGCTGGTCGATCTCGGCACGCGAGAAACTGGTCATGCCGCGGATCCGGACGCGCTCGGCGCCGGCGGCGGCTTTCGACGCCAGGTTCTGGTCGATGACGACGTTGACCTTGTGATTCACGAAGAAGGCGTCGGCCTTGGCTTTGAGCTCTTCGGCGACGGCTTCCGGACGGATGCAGACGGCTTCGGCGGCGTCGGCGCTTTCGACGGCGGCGGCGAAGTCGGCAGTGATCTTGATGAGGTCGTCGGCGAGCGCCAGGTTCGAGAGCCGACCGAGCTTGTCGGTCGGCGTCCCGTACAGCATCTCCGAGAACTGGCGGAACTCGCGCTTGCCGACGCTTTCGAGCATGCGTGCGGCGATCACGTAGCTTGCCGCCGTCTGAATGATGTAGCGCCCCAGCGGGTGTCCCGGATCCGCCTGGATCATCAGCTGCGCCAGGGCACGGCGGCGATCGCGCAGGTCGATCTTCGGCATCTCGACGACCGGCAGCTTCGGATTCCCTGCTTTCCAACTCGCCATGAACTCGTCGCAAACGTTCGCCGGCCAGCCGAGCGCGCTGAGCACTTTGATGTGGCGCGCCGCCTCGACCAGTTTCTGGTCCAGCGCGGCGTAATGCGCGAGCTCGGCGGAAGAGAAGGACAAAGGCGAAACCTCCATCAATCCTCTCGGCGGCTTAGGCCCAGGGCCTTTAGGCTTCGCCGAAAGAATTACGGAGGCTCCAGAAAGCCGGCCGAAATCACTGGCAAAAATAGCCCAAGGTGACGTCGTTCCGGTGGTTTTTCGGAACGGCGTCTAAGTCGGAAGTGTAAAATGAAAGGTAGAGCCCTCGCCGGGGGTGGAATCGACCCAAATGCGGCCGCCATGGCGTTCGACGATTTTCTTGCAAAGGGCAAGACCGAGCCCGGTTCCCGGATACTCACCGCGACCGTGGAGGCGTTTGAAGATTACGAACAGTCGGTCGAAATATTTGGGATCGATGCCAATTCCGTTGTCTTGAACCGTAAAGTGCCAAAGACCTCCTTCCAGCACCGAGGACACATGCACCCGGGGCGCCGCCTTGTCATTGAACTTGAGCGCGTTGGTGACGAGGTTCTGCAGGAGCTGGAGCAGTTGGGATGGATCCGCGTTGACCTCCGGTAGGGGACCATGGGTTACCCGCGCGGCCTTTTCGTCGATTTGGAGACTCAGGTTCGCCGTCACACTGGAGACGGTGGCTTCGGCGCTCGTCGCAACCAGCTCCCGAGCTTTGCTCGTCACGCGAGAGTAATCCAGGAGGTCCGAGATCAACTCCTGCATTCTCTTGGCGCCGTCGACCGCGAATCCGATGAATTCACGCGCCTCGTCGTCGAGCCGGTCCTTATAGCGGCGCGCGAGAAATTGGCAGGCACCAGCAATGGCACGCAGGGGCTCCTGAAGGTCATGGGACGCGATGTAGGCAAATTGTTCGAGCTCGCCGTTCGAGCGGGCGAGCTCTTCGGCCTTGGCTTTGAGCTCGCGCTCGGCCTGCTTGCGGTCGGTGATGTCGCGTACGATGCTGACGACCAGACGACCTTGGGGGGTATTCAGCGGGCTCAAACTGATCTCGACCGGGAACTCGCTACCGTCCTTCCGCCGGGCGGATAAATCGAGGCTGGCGCCCATCGGTCGCGCGTGAGGCTCCTGCTCAAACCCTTGGCGTTGGCCGACATGGCGATGCCGAAAGCGCAGGGGCACGAGAATCTCGATCGGCTGGTCGATCAACTCCGCCCGGGTATAGCCGAACTTCCGCTCGGCCTCCAGGTTCGCGACGACGATATTGCCGTCCTCGTCGACGATGACGATCGGATCTGGCGCCGAGTCGAGGAGCTTCTCGAAAAGCTTCTCGTCGACGACGATACGGCTTTTTCCCATGGCACAATCTCCTGACCCACGCGGTCTCAAGAAGCTTCAGGCAGCGTGACGATGGTCAGCCAGAAATTGTCGATCGCTTTGATGACATCAAGAAAACGGTCGAGATCGACAGGCTTGGTAATGTAGCAATTCACGTGCAAATCATAAGTCTTGGCGATGTCTTCGTCCGCACGAGACGTCGTCAAAACGACGACCGGGATGCGCCGGAGAGAGGGGTCGGCTTTGACCTCGGCCAAGACTTCTCGACCGTCCTTCTTGGGGAGGTTGAGGTCGAGCAAGATGATGTCCGGGCGCGGAACTCCCACAAATCGACCGCGACCTTGGAGGAAGTCCATGGCTTCTTCGCCGTCTCGCGCAATGTGCAGGTGGTTGCGCACCTTGGCTTCCCGCAGCGCCTCTTCGGTAAGGCGTACGTCGGCACGGTTATCCTCGACTAGGAGAATTTCGACGGGTCTGCCGTGAGGAGTGTTGGGGTCCATGGGTTGACTTTCCTAAGAAAGTGAAGATATTTCGCTGTGATTGATCAGCCATCCACCGAAAGAGCCG
>JAYVBB010000354.1:0-5480 GCA_043750715.1 Pseudomonadota bacterium
GGTCGACGCAATGCCTTGGCGCGTGTCTTCGATCGTCGGCGAAAGGTACTCCATGCATTCGCCCCAGGCGGAGTTCAGGACTTTCTTGTCCAGGTCCGAAGAGCCGCTGACTGCGATCACCGATTCCAATGACGAAATGTCGGGGGAAGCGCCGATGCAATCATCCTGGTTGATGTTGTTCATCGCGAAGAGAATGATCGTCCCCTTGCCTTCCCTCCCCTGGGTGGCGACGGCGTCGATCGCTTCCTCGACGACGTCGGTCGTCGGTACGCCGATCGGATACCCCCAGCTATTGGTAATGATCTCGGCGCCCATTTTCTGCGCGTAGTAGAACGCGGCCGCATCGTCGACCGGGCTCCATTTCAGCACGACCGGCAGGATGGTGCAGCGCGGGCAGACGCCCGTCACGCCTTTGCCGTTTTCCCGCGCGCCGACCAACCCGGTGACGAGCGTGCCGTGATCAGGATAGGCGGCGGCGGCGGGGTCGTTGCTGTTGGCCCAGAAATTCCAGCCGCCGACGTCGTCGACGTAGCCGTTGTCGTCGTCGTCGACGCCGTTGCCGGGAATCTCGCCGGAATTACGGAAAAAGGCGCCGTCCAGATCCGGGTGCGTGACTTGAAAGCCGCCGTCCAGGATCGCCACGAGGACTTCGCTCGAGCCCTTCGTCACTTCCCAGGCGTTCTTCGCGTGGACGTCGGCGCCGGCGAGCGCCCCGTTCGAGCCGGTGTTTTCCAGATGCCACTGGCTCGAGAAGTAGGGCTCGTCGCGGAAGTCCTTCGCGACCAGGAAGTTCGGGTGGGCATAGATCACGCCGGGTTTCTGCGCGATCTCGTTCGCGGCTGCGAGCGCCGCGATCGGGGACGTGAACTTCGCGACGTAGAGCCCTTTCTTGAACGCGGTCTCTTCCATCGTGGCGAAGCCTTTGCCGGACCGGAGCGCGGCGAGTCCTTCGGCTTTGTCCGTGCGCACGACGATCTCGTGCGTCAGCACGCCGACGGCGCCCTTCGCCTTGTCGAACCAGATCGGGTAGCCGACGATCGCGTCGGTCGGCTTGACGCCCGAGCGCTCGATGACGTCGACGCCGAGCTGGGCGAACTGCTTCGCTTCGCTCGCGGATACGAGGCTGGTCGAGGCGCGCACCGTGCCGGGAGTCGCCCGGACGGCGACGTGATCTTTGTCGACCAGCAGCTTGTGAAAGACCTGTTTGGAGTAGAACCCGGTGACGGCGTCGGCCGCGACGGCGGGCGCTGTCGCAAAACCCAGCGCGAGCACGAGCGGAACGGCCAAGCGAGCCAAGCCCATGGTCCCCCCAAACGATGAAATAAGATGGATCGTCTTATTTTATCTGGAAGGAACGGCTCTCACAGCGGGCAAAATTTGCTCAGCGGTAAGCGCTGTCGTCGACGTTGAACACGCAGTAGGCCATCAACGAGCCATGGTAAAGAACGGCCTGATGGACCAGCACTTCCTGCGAGGGCCCGACTTCGGTCGCGACCGGAAACGAGTGGCGCTCGATGGGATTGTCGAAGACGTCGTAGACGACGAGCTCGCCGTCGCCAAACAGGTCGTAGGGCCGGGCCAGGACGTTGACCGCTTTCGCGACGATGCGTTCCTGCGGCGAGCGGCGCTCGCAGAGCAGGTCCGGCGACTCGGCGAAAACACTGGTCGACGTCAAAAGCAGGAAAAGTGCGAAAAACTGGCGCATGGGGGCCCTCAAGTTCGGTGCTACCGAATAGCACGGAGCCGGGGCCTTCGCCAAGCCCTTCAGGGGCTGGCCGTGTGCGCCAAAACTTCCAGGATTTTCCGGTGGTTGGTCCACGGAATCTCGTGCGAGACGCCGTCGATCACCTGGAAACTGACCGCATAATGGCCGGAGCTCTCCAAAGAGTCGGCGAACGCCTTCGCCTGAGCCGGCGACACGGCGGTGTCCTGTTTCCCGTGGTAGATCGAAATGGTCTGCGGCAAACCCGCGACGTCGTAGGCGACGGAGCGATCTTCGATCGCTTTTTCGCCTCCGGTTGCCCGAATCGCCTCGATGTCTTTCTTCAGGTAGCTGTCCTTGGTCTGCTTGCCGGCGTCGTCGAAGTCGTAGATGCCGCCGCCGAGAATCAGGAACTTGATGCCTTTGATCTTCCTCGAAACGAGCGCGGCGCCCGTGGCGCCGGTGTCGTAACCCCAGATGCCGGTCACCGGCTTCGCGTTCTTTCCTTTCGCCAGCGCGTCCGTCACGGCGGCGGGAACGGCGGCGAGCGACTGCTCCCCGACGAAGTCGGGCGTGCCGGTCGACGAGCCGTAACCTGGCCGGTTGACCGTGATCACGTCGAAGCCCTGCGACAGGAACGTCTGCGCCATCCAGCCGTTGCAGAATTTGCCCTTTTCGAAGCCGGCGCGGTCGGAGTGCATGACGAGAATCGTCGCCTTCGGCTTCGTCGCCTTGCAATTCATCCACTCGGCTTTGTAGGGCATGTTGCCGAATTTGTAGCTGGCGAGGCCGTCCACGGGCTGGAAAGCCACCGGCGCGAACTCGACTTCCGACGTGTCGGAGATGGTGAGGTTCGGCTCGATTTTTTCCGCGAGCGTCGCGCAGGCGGTCGCGGCGACGGAGACGGCGGCGAGGATCAGCTTACGCATGGGTCACTCCTTGGCCATGAAGACGGTCCGCGTCGGATAGGCAAGCTGGATGCCTTCCTTCGTGAACGCTTCGTGGATCTTGAGATTGATGGACTGTTGGATGTCGTTCGGCTTGTTGGCTTCCGGAGCCAGAACGTAATAGACGATCTCGAAAATCAGCCCCGAGTGGCCGAAGGCGCTGAAGTGTTGCGTGTCCGTCTGGACGTTCTTTTCGCTTTTGATGATCTCTTCGAGCAGGCTCGGGATCTTTCTCAGCTTGTCCACGGGCGTCTGGTAGACCAGCTCCAGTTTGAACTGGATCCGGCGCCGGTACATTTTCTTGAAGTTCCGGATGCGGGATTTGGTCAGGTCGGAGTTCGCCAGAATCAGGAGCTCGCCGCCGGCGCTGCGAACGCGCGTGGTTTTCAGCCCGATGTGCTCGACCGTACCGGTCAGATCGTCGACGACGATGATGTCTCCGACCTCGAATGGCTTGTCCATGGCGATGGCGAAGGAGCTGAAAGCGTCGCCGAGCAGGGCTTGGGCGGCCAGGGCGATGGCGATGCCGCCGATGCCGAGTCCCGCGACGAACGTCCCGACGTTGAAGCCGGCGTTGTCGAGAAAGAACATGATGCCGGCGGTCCAGACGGCGATCTTGACCAGGGTCGTGATGTTCTGGTTCGTGCTCTTCACTACGGCGTCGTCGTTGCGTCCCGACAGCCGGGTCCTGGTGATCAGGAACGCGATCAGCTCGCTCAGGATCCGGACGACGACGAGCATCACGGCTGCCATCGTCGCGAGGCGGATGAATTTATCGAGCGACGGCGACAGGGTCAGGCGCTGCGAGGAAATGAAGAATGCAACCAGCGGGAAGACCCACGGACGGATGCTGTAGATCAGGTCCGTGACGACCTGACGGGCCTCGGTCGCCTTCTCGTCGGCGGGCCGCTGAAGCCGGTGGGAGATGTAGCGCCGGATGACGTAAAGGGCGGCCCAGATGACGACGAAGGCCAGGACGGTCAGGATGTAGGCATGGAGGCTGTTGCCGAAAACGACTTTGTCGAGCCAGGGGATGTAGCTCAGGATGTCGTACTCGCTCATGACCGTCGTATCGATCTGCAAAAAGAACTCCGCGGGCCGCTCAACTGGGAAGGAATTGCCTGGTCCAAGGCCCAATTAATATAGACCACTGGGCAACCTTTGCAACGAGGGAGGTAGTCCGCTACTATTGCCTCCGCTTTTCTTGCTAAGGGCCCGGTCTTGCGGGAAAATTGTTGTAGGTCGCGAATTCCTCTTTCGGAGCTGAAGACAATGGCACTCGACGTGAAAGTTCCCCCTGTCGGCGAATCGGTTCAAGAAGCGATGATCCACAAATGGCGCAAAGCTGCCGGCGACTTCGTCAAGCGCGACGAAGTTCTCATGGATCTCGAAACCGACAAGGCGACGGTGGAAGTCACGGCCGAAGCGGAGGGCGTGCTCGAAGTGCTCCGCAACGAAGGCGACACCGTCGCCATCGGCGAAGTGATCGCGCGCATCGACACGAACGCCAAAGGGGCGGCCAAACCCGCTGCCGACAAATCGGCAACGCCCCCGCCGCCGCCTGCGGCGAAAGCCGCAGCTCCCGCCGCAGCCGCCGCTGCCGCGCCGGCAGCGACGGCCCCGGCGAGCGACGCTCCGACCATGCCGGCCGCGCGCCGCCTGGCGACCGAAAGCAACGTCAATCTCGGCGACGTTTCCGGCACCGGCAAGGGTGGCCGCGTCACCAAAGGCGACGTCATCACCCACCTGGAAGGCGGCTCTGCCCCTGCCACGGCAAAAGCTCCCGACAAGCCTGCCGTCAAAGCGCCGGAAGTGCGCATGCCCGTCGTCAAATCGGGCGGCGGCAGCCGCGGTGAACGCCGCGAGCCGATGTCGATGCTGCGGCGCCGCGTCGCCGAGCGCCTGATTCACGCGCAAACGACCGCCGCGATCCTCACGACCTTCAACGAAGTCGACATGACCAACGTCATGAACCTCCGCAAGCAATACAAAGACTCTTTCAAAGAGAAGCACGGCGTCGGCCTGGGCTTCATGAGCTTCTTCGTCAAAGCGGCGATCGAAGCCCTGCACCAGTTCCCGCAGATCAACGGCTGGATCGAAGGCAACGAAATCGTCTTCCATGAATACTACGACATCAGCGTCGCCGTTTCGGGCGAAAAGGGCCTGGTGGTTCCGGTCGTCCGCAACGCCGACCAGATGTCGATGGCACAGATCGAGATGGCGATCGCCTACCTCGGCACTCAAGCCAAGGCGAACAAGCTGACGGTCGACGAGCTCACCGGCGGCACGTTCACCATCTCCAACGGCGGCACGTTCGGCTCGCTGCTTTCGACGCCCATCCTGAATCCGCCGCAAAGCGCGATCCTCGGCATGCACAAGATCCAGGACCGTCCGGTCGTGGTCAACGGCCAGGTCGTCGTGCGCCCAATGATGTACCTCGCCCTTTCCTACGACCACCGGATCGTCGACGGCCGGGAAGCCGTCCAGTTCCTAGTGAAAATCAAGGACTGCATCGAAGACCCGACCCGCCTCCTGCTGAGCGTCTAACCCGGAGTACCGTTCAAAATGGCTGAGATGGAATTCGATCTGGTGGTCATCGGCTCCGGTCCTGGCGGCTACGTTTGCGCGATCCGCGCGGCGCAGCTTGGCCTCAAAGTGGCCTGCGTCGAGTACGAGCAGACGCTCGGCGGCACCTGCCTCAACGTCGGCTGCATCCCGTCCAAGGCGCTGCTGCAGTCGAGCGAGTACTACCACCAGGCCGAGCACGAGTTCGAGAAGCACGGCGTCGGCATCGGCAAGCTGACGCTCGACCTCGGGCAGATGATGAAGCG
>JAYVBB010000355.1:0-2117 GCA_043750715.1 Pseudomonadota bacterium
ACCACACCAAGTCTTCCTTTTTCGTGTGACGGATCTTAACGTCCTCGTCGGTCGCGAGCATGCCCGCCGTTTCCGATTCGCCAACGAGCCATTTCATGCCGTCGGCGAAATAGAGGGCGTTGCCTACGTTGCGGACGATGGCGTCGGCGAGCGCGGTCGCATCCGAGAAGACGAGCACGCGGCCCATCTTTTTACCCTTGCTGGTCGAGTCTTCTTTCTTCGTCTTGAGCTCGGCGACCGCGCCCATGACGTAGGATTCTTTTTTCTCTTCTTTGTCGAACTTGAAGTTCCGGTTCACGTCCGCGAACGTGTCGGACACCGCCCGCACGGTTTCGAACGCCTTCCACTTGCCGTTGTCCGGCGTGACCGCCCAATAGCCGCCCTGGTAGGCCAGGATCGCGACGCGCTCGTCGTGACGGGCGAGGCTCACGACTGAGTCGTGCGACGTGAAGATGTTGGAGTAGATGAACCAGACATCGGAAGGCGCCCGCGTCGCGGTGACGTGGCTCTTTTCGTTGCCCAGCGGCACGGCGTTGTACTTGAGTCCCATTTCGGCGAGGAAGGGAACCAGCGGCTGGTCTCCGCCCGAACCCGGCGCCTGCACTTCGCCGGTCGATTTCTCGATGTCCATGAAGACCATCAGATTGCCGCCACGGTCCATGTAGCCGCGCAGCGTCTCGATCTCTTCTTTGGAGAAGGGGTCGGTCGGACCGACGATCACGACCGCCGAGGCGTCGTCGGGGACGGCCGTGGCGCTGCCGTCGGTGACGCCGAAGAGCCGGGTGCTGTAATTCTGCTGCTTCAGGAAGGCTTCCAGCATGCGGAGCGACCGGAGCTGGTTGTCTCCCGACTCGCCGACCCAGGAGAATTCGCCGTGGCCGCGAGTAAAGTAGACCGTCTTGCGGTCGGACGTCAGCTCCAGAAAGGACTTCTGGAACTCCTTGTCGAGCTCCTTGACCGTTTTCTTCGCCTTGCCCAGCGTCGTTCCCGTATTGATACGGGATTTCTTGCCGCCCTGATCCAGCACGATCTGGCCGTTCTGCGAGACCTTGAACTCCTCCGCTTTCGTCGGGTTCATGTCTTTGTCGTACCATTCGAGCTTGATCTTGCCTTCTTTGCCGGCTAGAGCAGTCACGTAGTCGCTGATCGCGCCCTTCACCTCGTTGCCTTGCGGGTAGAACATCGCGACGGTCATCGTGTCGGTGAGCGTGCCGATCATTTTCATCGTCGATTCCGACGGCGTCTTCACTTTGAGGTAAGACCAGTCGCGCTGAACGTCTTTCTTGTCTCCCGCGTAGTTGACCGTCACGAGGAAGGCGAGCAGCATGCCGATCGAGAGCCAGGAAAGTCCGGCCCGGCTGACGCGGTGAGGCTCGGCGTCAGGCCCCTTTCCCGTCTCGCGCATCGCCATTTCGGAGCCGACACCCCAGGCCAGTCCCAGGACGATCAGGAGCAGCCAGGCGGCGAGCAGGGCCTTCGTCTGGAAGGTGTCCGGCGCCCCCTTTTCGGCCATCGCCTTGAGGTAGCCGAGGTAGACGCCGCAGCCGGCCGCGACCGTCAGCTGCCAGAGCGTCAGAATCTTCCACCCTTTGCTCTCGGCCAAGAGACCTTGGCTCTTGGCCGTCATGCCCAGGAGGAACGTCATCAGAATGCCGACGCCGAGGCACGCGAACGCCACGATGCGCAGCGTCAGGTGATAGGTCTCGGTGCCGAGGTAGCGATCGGCGACGAACAATAAGAGCGCGCCGAGAAAAAACAAAGGCAGTCGGAAGAGCCCCAAGATCTTGTTCATCAGCCCCTCCACCGGCGGGCTTCGAGGCTCCGCACCGAACATTCGAGGAAGAACACGCAAACGCTCAGGTAGTAGATGACGTCACGCGTGTGCACGATCCCTTGCGAGAACGGCGTGAAGTGCCGGTTATGGATCGAAAGGTAGCTGAAAATGTCTTTTAGCGGCGGCTCGACGATGTCGGCGACCATCCACAGGACAATAAATGTGACGACGAAGAACGCGCCCGAGACGCCCGCCACCAACTGATTAGGCGAAACGGTCGACGCGAAGAGCGAGATCGAGATGGCGGCGGCGCCGATCAGAATCAGGACGAGGTAGCCGGACG
>JAYVBB010000356.1:0-2990 GCA_043750715.1 Pseudomonadota bacterium
CCCACTCTCTTTCGGGCGCGCCCCCGCCGCCTCCGTCGCCTTTGCCTCCGGGCGCACCCGCGCCGCGCGTCAAAGCCAGCCCCAGTCCCCCCGGAGCCAACGACTCGACGAGCATGACGGCCGGGAAGTCCAGGTCGTTCGCGACGCCCGGGCGCGCCTCGACGACGCCGAGCTTGTGGAAGCCGTCGATCATCTGCTGCATCTGGTCCGGAGCGCTGCCGGTCAGTCCCCTCACCCAGCTCCGGCGCTTGTTGAACGCTTCGAGCCGTTTTTGCCGGGGCAAATTGGCGTTCATCACGATCTGGTATTCGGTGTCGCTCAACACCTGGTTCGGCACGCGGGCCGGCCAGAACGTCAAAATGAACGGGTCGACGTCGGGCTCGTAACCCGACCGGCAGAACGCGGTGTCGCCCTGCCACGGGATCGCCATCCATTTCGTGAGGTCGCCCGGTCCTTGCGCGTAAAGCGGTCCGCCTTCTTTCAGACAAATCTCCTGCGTGAGGTTGGCGCCGTAGTCGGCTTCGGGCTCCTCGGCCGGGCGCTGCTTGATGCGGTAGGGCGCGCGGTAGAGCGACGCATGACGCATCGGCCAGGTCACTTCGCACCCTGGGTGAAAGGCGTCGGCCAGACAGAAGTGCAGAGCCGCCTGGTCGAGCATCGCAGGCTGCTGAGCGAGCGGCAGCTCGTCGAGCGTCGTCGGCGACGAGGCCGCCGGATCGTAGTCGGCGTCGAAGTTGCCTTCGACCCAGCGTCTCAGATGTCGGGCGCGGACGTCGGAGAGCGCCAAGTTCACCCGCGTCGAACCTTGGAAGGAGCCGAAGGCGTCGCCGTACATCCAAGGCCACGTTTTACGCTCAGTGGGCAGATTGGCGTTCGTTCGGAAAAAAGCGAAAACCTTCGAACGCAGCTCGGCATTCGCGTCGCTGGCCGGATCCACGACTTTCGTCGCGAGCTTCGCCAGCAATTTTTTGTCCTCGAAAGGAAACGGCGAGCCCGCTCCGTAGCCGAGCTGGAATCCGCGGTTCACCCACTGCAGGTTGCTCAGGCGCGTCAGCGCCGGCAGCACGTCCCTGGTAAACGACGTCCGCTCGGGGAACGGCAGCATGCCGGCTTCGATGTACGTATCGGTCAGCAGATCGTAAAGCGTCCGCCAACCGATGACGTCAGGTGCGTAGTTGGGTGGCGCCACGAAAACCCAGGCCGACTCGACCGGCACTTCGGTGCCGCCGATTTTCAAGGTCGCGCTGACCGGACCGTCCGCGATGTCGTCGTACCAGCTGTCGGCGTTGTTGAACGAATCCTCGTCGTTCGGATCGAAGACGATGGCCTCGAGCGGCGAGCCCGCTTTGCCTTTGCCGCTGAACACCAGCAGGCGTCCCTGCTCGTCCGTCCGGATCTCGCCGAGGCCCACCGGCTGCTCGAGGAACTTCGCTCCGCTGAACTGGAACGCGGCGCCTTGCTGCGTTTTTCCCTTGATTTTACGGGGTCCCGGGTCGATTGCGAGCTTCTTCCTCGCCTCGCCCACCGCCTGCTTGTTCCGCCGCGGGGACTTCATCTGGGCGGCTTCCGGAATGTCCATCGCCGCGAGAAAGCGGTACCACTGCGCCTTTTTGTTGGCGACGTGGACGCGCCATTCGATGTCGGCCAGGTCCGCCGTGATCTCGCCCAGGACTTTGCCTTGAGCGTCATAACCATAGACGCGGAACCGCGCGGCCTGTCGTTTCAAGGCGCCGGTCGCGTCCCTGGATGCCCCCGCCTGTGTCAGAGCCGGCGTCGTGACTTCCGGACCGACGAAGAAGCCGTCGGCGCTGTTGCCGATGCGCGCCACGCCGATGCCGGGATGGATGCGCGCCGTCACCACTTGTCCTAAGAAGTCGCCGCCTTCAGCGTCCTTTACTGCCGACACGGGATCGGGCGTCTTGCAACCCGCCATGATGCCGACAGCCAGAGTCGCAGTAGTCGCGCCAACGAAGTCGCGGCGGGTCAGGTCTTTTTTCTTCATTGCGGCTCTCCCAGCGGCACGTTGTTGCGTGAGCGCCGCAGGTCGGCGAAGAACTTGTAGATGATGCCCCGGGCCTTCTGGACGCTGCCGACCGGGCGGTGTTCCTCCAAGGCATGCCATGGCGTGAACGACATGTTCTCGCAGGTGGCGTCGTTCGCTGGAATCGCTTGCTTCAGCACTTTGATCGTCGCGACTTTCTGCGGCTCGGACGTCCAAGCGACCGTCCCCTCGTCCAGAGGGAAAGCTTCGTTGCCGCCACGGAGCTGCACCGCCAACTCGAAGCAGGCCTCGTGGTCGCCGAGGTCGCGGATCAGCCTCTGCTTCAAGTAGTTCTTGTTGGCTTGGCTCTGGGCCGGCGACGGCTCGGCCGCGAGCGGAGCGCAGGGCGTTATGACGTACTTGGCGTAGTCGTCCCGGCCGAAGCGCGACGGCAGGGTGCTCCAGTAGGTTTGGCCGAGGACGTTCTCGACGTCCTTGTCCATGTCCTTCAGAATCTGGTCGGTCGTCGGATGCGCCGCGAAATAGGCGTCCAGCGTACCGGCGAAGGCCGCTTCCGTGAACTCGAGGAAGTCGCGAGCCTTGTCGACGAAGAAGACGTGATGGTTTTGCGTCAGGAAATCCTGCGTCCCGGCGCCCTCCTCCCCTGCAAGGACTTTCGCTCCTTCGACACCGAGCACTTTTACCGAGAAGCCGACCGTACTCTTTCCCTGGTCGGGAGTCGTCGGGACCGTGTCGCTGGAAGAACGCACCCACGCGTCATGCGTCGACGCCGACTTGAACAAGCCGACCTTGAGGTGCTCGGGCAGATCTTCCGCGACGGTGAACGTCGCCTTGGCGCAGCCGTGCGGCTTAAGGAACACCGGCCGTTTGACGTTGGCCGTCCCCGGCGGGTGGCGCTGGTCGATGATCTTCTTGAAGAGCGCCTGGATGTTCGCCGCGTCCTCGTCGTCGAACGAACCGCTGTCGTCGGTCGTCACCTCGAGGGTGC